>JAISGZ010000141.1 GCA_031262845.1 Propionibacteriaceae bacterium
TGAAAGGCACGGTTGACGGGCGTGGGACGATCACAACCTCGGAGGGCGGCGGTTTTGCGCCGTACGCCGTCGTGGTGGCGGATTTACCCAATAAAGAAGGTGTGCCGGAACCGTCCAACGACCTCAATCCAGACGGGTATGTGGAATTCCGGTTCCTGGGGGCCGACCATTCCGTGGTCGGTAACCAGGTCGTCCTGTTCCTGGGAAGGTTGGGACAGGAACATCCTTTGGGCGCCGATTACTTCATGATCAGTGCTTCTCACGGGCGTTTGACCTGGGATACCGCGACCAACAGTTTCATCCGTGGCCAGGGTACGGAAACGGCCGCCGAACGGCTGGCGGGATTCGAGTCGCGGATCACCGAGCAGCAGTTGATGGCGGCGATCGACTAGCCGGCGCCGGTGCTTATCCGTTCGACGTCGTTCGAGACCCCAGTTCGCCACACCAAATCGCCGTCACTGCGGGCTGAGGGCCGATACTGCGCCGCCACTTTGCGCGACTTCATCGCTCACCGCCCTAGCAGATTTCAAGCCCAAATGGTTCGAAAACCGGCCAAAATCGAACCATTTTGACTGGGAATTTCAGTTCGGCGGTTGGGCCCGTGACTTCGTGGGCGTGCGACTGTCGGTGGCACCGCCTATCGTTAGGACCGTGAGTGACGATCAGGCCATTCAGGCTGGTACGCAACCCGATCCGGCGACCCGGTCTCAGCCGCCGCTGGCTTTGTACCGGCGCTATCGGCCGGATGTCTTCAGCGAAGTCATCGGCCAGGAACAGGTGACCGAGCCGCTGCGGCGGGCGCTGGCTAATAACCGGGTCAATCACGCTTATCTGTTCTCTGGGCCGCGCGGGTGTGGCAAGACGACCTCGGCCCGGATTTTGGCCCGGGCTCTGAACTGTGTCCAGGGGCCGACGCCCGACCCCTGTGGCCAGTGCCAGTCGTGTCTCGATCTAGCGACCGGCGGCCCCGGTTCGATCGATGTCATCGAGATCGACGCCGCTAGTCATGGTGGGGTTGATGACGCGCGTGACTTGCGCGAGCGGGCTTTCTTCGCGCCGGTCCAGTCGCGTTACAAGGTCTACATTGTCGACGAAGCCCATATGGTGACCAACCAAGGTTTCAACGCCCTGCTCAAAGTCGTCGAGGAACCGCCGCCGCACGTGGTTTTCATCTTCGCTACGACGGCCCCGGAGAAGGTCATCGGCACGATCCGGTCGCGGACTCATCACTATCCTTTCCGTCTCGTGCCGCCGCGCGTGCTCAGTGACTATCTGGCCACGATCTGTCAGGCCGAAGGGGTCCCGGTCGAAACTGGTGTCCTCGGTCTGGTCGTCCGGGCCGGCGGTGGATCGGTCCGCGATTCACTGTCAGTGCTCGATCAACTGCTCGGTTCAGCCGGCCCCGATGGCGTTCGCTACGCCCAGGCTTCGGCTTTGCTGGGTTATACCTCGGACGCGCTGCTCGACGATTACGTCGACGCGCTGGCGGCCGGCGATGCCCACGGTGTCTTCGCGACCGTCGACAAGGTCGTCGAAGCCGGTCAGGATCCGCGTCGTTTCGCCGAAGATTTGTTACGGCGACTGCGTGACTTGGTCATCGTGGCCGGTGTCGACGACGCTTTCAGTAGTGGCCTGATCGATGTTTCGGAAGACCAAGCTGAGCGTTACCGGACCCAGGCCCGGGGTCTCGGGGCCGGTGAGCTAACCCGGTCGGCCGAGGTCTTGGCGGCCGGCTTGACGGCGATGCGCGGGACGACGGCGCCGCGTTTGCAGTTGGAGTTGATGTGTGCCCGGATGTTGCTACCCGGCGCCGATGTGACCGATCGTGGGTTGCACGCCCGGCTGGACCGTTTGGAACGCCGCCTCGATATGGCTCCGTGGTCGGGGGCGTCGACGGCGGAGACGAGTGTGGCGAGTCAGGGAGGCGCTCGAGTATCAGGTGGCCAAGCGTCATTGACTGGCGCTGCCGCCCAAGCCCCGCTGGATGAGTCAGCCTCTGGCCCGCGGCCTGATGACGGGTTTGTTCAGGATTCCGGCTGGCGTTCCGGTGGTGTGCCCGCGGCAGGGGCTAGTCAACGGCCCAGCGGCGTGGACGGGCCGGAGTCCGGTCTGCGGTCTGACGGTCTGGGCGGGCCGGAGACTGGTTCCGGATCCATGACGCGGTCGTCCGGTGCTGAGATGGCTGAGGTCAACTCAGCGGGGAGATTGGGCACTGGGCAAGGGACTCGGTCTTCCAGCGGCGAGACGGGTGGGGTCAACTCAGTGGGGACAACAGTTGACCGAACGGGGACTTGGTCAGGCAGTTCCATGGCCAGGGTCGGTTCCGAGGCTGCCACCGGTTCGCAATCGGGTGGCGGCCAGACCGTCGGACCAGTTTCGGCGACCTCGGCCCAACCCCCGCCGCCGGCCTCGGGCTTGGCTCTCGACGTCGGTGAAATCCGTCGTCATTGGCCGCGGGTGCTGGAAGAAGTCAAGCAACGCCGTAAATTCACGTGGTTCGCCGTTCAACAAGCCCAGGTGACGGACCTGATCGGTCATATTCTGTGGCTGACGTTCAATAATCCCGGGGCCAAGCTCAGTTTCGCTGGCCGGGGCGAAGACGATGTCCACCAAGTCATCATCGACTTACTGGGCGCTGATCTGGTGGTGCGGGGCCGCTTGGAGTCGGATCCGCCGCCGCGAGCCGAGGCCGCTGCAACCGTGGCCGAGCCACGGAGTTCGACATCGCCGAGTGCCGGGACAGCCAGCGATGATCGTCCGGTGTCAGCCGTCTCGACACCACCGGGCGCCGGGCCAACTGGCGAGAGTGTGGCGTCACCCGTCTCGACATCACCTCAGGCCGAGCCAGCGGACGGCCGTGTGATGTCACCGACCTCCGCGCCGTCAGCCGACAAGGTGCAGCCGTCCGGATCGGCAGCATCAGCTGTTAACGCGGTTTTGACTGGCGGTACGGCAGTCGCCGAGACAGCAGACAGTACGCCGTTAGCCGACGGCGGTGAGCCGGTCGCATCAGTTGACTCGCCGGTCCCGGCTCCAGTGACAGAGCCAGCAGTGTCTCAACAGTTTGATGACTCGCCAGAGTTAGACGACACGATTGTCCCCTTCAGCAGTGCCAGCCAAGCCGCCGAAGCCCTCGTCACCGAGGTTTTCCAGGCCGAATTAATCAGTTCGACGGAAAACAAGCCAACTCAGTAGTCTCTGAGGTTACCGACCAGATGGGGATCAATGCCCATGGTTAGAAAGTGGTCGGGGCCATAGTCTGACCGCTGACCGACAAGAAAAGGTTCGATGCTCATGGGTTTAGTCGGGCTGATTATGTGAGCAACCGTTCGAACCTGAGACACACCTGTTTTTCTCGCTAAGGAGCAGATGCCATGGCCTCCCGTCGATGGTCTCGTGTGGCCTCTGTCGCTCCCGTGGTGGCCACCGCACTCGTGCTGACTGGTTTAGCAATCACCCACGAGGGTTTTGCGACGACCGAACTGGATTTGAATGATTCGGGTGTCTGGGTCACGAATTGGCAACTCAAACAGGTCGGCCGTTTCAATTATGAGGCCGGTCGTTTAGACGCTTCATTAACGCCGGGAACAATGACCCATTTCGATGTCTTACAGGACGGTCCCCAAGTCGCTGTGCGGGACACGGCGGCTGGCCAGTTGACGGTGGTCGACCCGACTTTGGCGAGGGCTGGTGGTCCCCTTGAGGTGTCTGCGAAGGCGTCCGTGTCACTGTCCGGAGGCCAGGTGGAAGCGGCTAACCAGGCGGTCTTGACAGACGCCGGTCAGGCTTGGGTGATACCCGGGGAAAGCTTGGCGAACTTCAATGCCGAGGCCTTTCCGCCGGTCTTGTCCGAACTGGGTGAAAACGCCCAGGCGGTGGTCGACACAGCTGGGCGGGCTCAGGTGGCCGATCCAGTGGCCGGTCAGATTGTCGTGCTGGATGACACTGGCTCGGTGGTGAAGGAATATTCGTTGTCCGGGCTCAGCCCCGAGGCCACGATCCAGTTGACCACAGTCGGCCTGACACCGGTGGTGTGGAGTGTTGATGATGCCCGTTTGTGGGTTGGTGAAGACGTGGTCGAAGTGCCACCAGCGGCCCAGTTGCCGAGTGCAACCCCGACCGGCCAGGGCGATGAGGCTGAGGCCGAAACTGGTTTTTCGGTGGCGTTGCCGTGGCCAGCCGAGGCGGCCAACGAGGTGGTTTATGCCACCTCAGCCGGGCTGGTTCATCAACCTCTGAATGGAGGCGAGCCAACCGTGCTGGCTGTTTCGGCTGACGGTCAGTTAGTTGCTGAGGGTGACGGTTCGGTGCCAGTGGCCTTGTCTGGCCGTCCGGCTCGGCCGGCCCAAGTCGGCGGTTGTGCTTATGCAGCCTGGTCGGCGACGTCCGCTTTCGTCCGTGATTGTGCTGGCGAAAATCAGGATTTGTCACAGTCGGTGCCTCAAGCGAACTCCAATGATGAGTTGGTCTTCCGGATCAATTGGGGCCACGTGCTGCTGAACCAGGTGGATTCGGGTGGTGTTTGGCTGGTGACGGACGATCTGACGAAAGTTGATGATTGGCCAGAGGTCCTGCCAAACCCGGATGATGGTGGTGAAGAAGACGAGACCCGTGAGGAAACCGAGAAAGAAGCTGAGATCGAACGGACCGAAGTCAACCATCCGCCCGTCGCCGAGGATGATGCTTTCGGAGCCCGTCCTGGACAATCAGTCCTCTTGCCAGTGGTGGAGAACGACGTTGATGAGGATGGTGACCTGTTGACGGTCGAGCTGTCCGGGGCGGTCCCGGTCAACACCTCAATCGGCCGGGTCTACAACAATTCCATCTTTCAGCTCGATGTCGCCGCTGAAGCCTCGGGCAGTATCACGTTCCCATACACGGTTTCTGACGGCCGGGGCGGTGAGGATCTGGGACAGGTGACGGTTGAGGTCGTGCCACCGGGGAGCAACCGGCCGCCCCAGCCGGTGCGGCAACCGGAACCGATTCAGGTCGCTTCGGGTCAGCAGGTTGAGTACAACCTGCTGGTCGATTGGCGGGATCCGGACG
>JAISGZ010000035.1 GCA_031262845.1 Propionibacteriaceae bacterium
GCTCGGCGTCGGCGAGGTCGGCTACCTCATCACCGGCGTCAAAGACGTCCGCCAATCCCGGGTCGGCGACACCGTGACCGTGGCCGGGCGGGCGGCCACTCAGCCCCTGGCCGGTTACCGTCACCCGAACCCGATGGTTTACGCCGGGCTCTATCCGATCGACGGCCACGATTTTCCGCTCCTGCGCGAGGCCTTGGAAAAACTCCAGCTCAACGACGCCGCCCTGGTCTTCGAACCCGAGACCTCGGCCGCGCTCGGCTTCGGTTTCCGGGCCGGTTTTCTCGGCCTACTCCATATGGAGATCATCCGTGAACGGCTGGAGCGGGAATTCAACCTCGACATCATCTCGACGGCGCCGAGCGTGGTTTACCGAGTGGTCATGGAAGACGGCACCGAACACATCGTGACTAACCCGAGTGAATATCCGACCGGCAAAATCGCCCAGGTTTACGAGCCGATCGTCAAGGCCTCGATTTTGTCGCCGGCCGAATTCATCGGCACCTTGATGGAATTGTGTCAATCTCGCCGCGGGCAGCAGACGGGGATGGATTATCTGTCCTCCGACCGGGTCGAGTTGCATTACATCTTGCCGTTGGCGGAAATCGTCTTCGATTTCTTCGACGCTCTCAAATCACGCACCCGTGGCTACGCCTCGCTCGACTACGACGACGCCGGTACGCAGCCGTCTGACCTGGTTAAAGTCGATATTTTGCTCAATGGTGAGACGGTTGACGCTTTTTCGGCCATCGTTCACCAGGACAAGGCCTATAACTACGGTGTCGACATGGCCCAGAAGCTGCGCAAACTGATCCCGCGCCAGCAATTCGAAGTTCCGATCCAAGCCGCTATCGGTTCCCGGGTTATTGCTCGGGAAACCATCCGGGCGATCCGGAAAGATGTCTTGGCAAAATGTTACGGCGGTGATATCACGCGCAAGCGGAAACTGCTGGAAAAGCAAAAAGAGGGCAAGAAGCGCATGAAGATGGTCGGCCGGGTCGAAGTGCCCCAGGAAGCCTTTGTGGCCGCCCTGAGCACGGCCGACGGTGGCGACCGGAAATAACGTGTCGTCGCAGCCACCGCCGGGCGACGAGCCGCCGCTGGACGGCGCTTTGCCGGCTGGCTTGGCCGAACAGCGGCGTGACGAGCCTTTGGCGTTGTACCTCCACATTCCCTGGTGTGCCGTGCGTTGTGGCTATTGCGATTTCAACACTTACGTCTTGCCCGAGCACGGTCAGGCGTTAGCGGCCTATCAGACGGCTCTGCTGGCGGAGATAGAGCTGGCGGCGACGGTCCTCGGACCGCGGCCTGTGACGTCGGTTTATTTCGGTGGTGGGACGCCGACGCTCATGCCAGTGGTTGGATTTGCCACCTTGATCGACCGGATTCGGCAGTTCTTCGCTCTGGCGCCGACGGCGGAGATCAGTACCGAGGCCAATCCGGAAAGCCTCAGCCCGGCCTCTCTGGCCGGCCTTCGCCAAGCTGGCGTCAACCGGCTGTCGCTCGGCATGCAGTCGGCGGTGCCGGCGGTACTCCAGGTCTTGGATCGGCGCCATACCCCGGGCCGGGCCGTCGAAGCGGTGGCTTGGGCTCGTCAAGCCGGGTTTGACCAGGTGTCGCTGGATCTGATGTACGGCACGCCCGGTGAATCGGCGGCTGACTGGCTGACCACGCTCGACCAGGCCTGCGCCTGCCAACCCGACCATCTCTCGGCCTATTCGCTGATCGTCGAACCGGGAACCCGGCTGGCGGCGCGCATCGAACGGGGTGAGTTGGCCGCCCCGGATGAGGACGATCTGGCCGATAAATACCTCATGGCCGACGACCGCCTAGGCCAGGCGGGGCTGACCTGGTACGAGCTGAGTAATTGGGCTCGGCCCGAGTCGGCTTGTCAGCACAATCTCGCCTACTGGCGCTCGGGTGATTGGTGGGGTTTGGGGGCTGGCGCCCACTCCCACGCGGCTGGTGTTCGGTGGTGGAACTGGCGGCGCCCGGCGGCCTACCAAGAGCCCTTACTGCGGGGGTTGTCACCAGCCCAAGGCCGGGAAGTCGTGACGGCCGAGCAGCACCGGTTGGAGCGAGTCTTGTTGGAGTTGCGCTTGTCGTCGGGGTTGGATGTCGGATTACTGACGGACAGCGAACGGGCTCGGATAGCTGGCATCGTGGCGGCTGGGCAGGCCACGGTGACGACGGCGGCCGATGGTTCCCAGCGGCTACAGCTGACCCGGACTGGGCGTTTACTGGCTGACGCTGTCGTCCGTGATCTGACTGACTGACGGCTGGTCCGTTCGTGACGAGCGGTGAAGCAAACGAGGGTTCCAGCCGAGTGAAGCCTCGGGGCTCAAGGGTTGGTCACGCCGGGGGCGGTCGGGCACCTTCGGCGGCACTCCCCAACCTCGGCCGCGTAAGAGCAACAGGGCTCTGACGATGAGTAAGACGACTAGACCGGCACCGATGCCGCGGCTGACCGGCGAGGTCGTGACGAAGAGCAAGAGATCGGCTATCAGAACCGGCAACAGCCAGCGACCCGACCAGGCGATATAGCCGATGAACGACGGCATCTGGGTGCCCGTGGCTTCGGCGATTGAGCGGACCATGAAGTTCGGTCCGTTGCCGATGTAGGTCATTGCGCCCCAGAAGACCGCCCCGGTGCTGATCGCCGCCAGATAGGCCACCGGGACGCCCGCCACCAAGCCGGCTCCCCCAGCCGCCGTGGCACTGACCGCGGCCGACGAGTTCTGGGCGACCTCGAAGAAGGTGGCGTAGGTCGGGGCGTTGTCGAGGATCGACGACAGGCCGCCCGTGAACAGATGGAGCGTGACGGCGCTGATCGGCAGGTCGGCGGCGTGTTCGTCGAGCAGATGCAAGGCCGGGGCCATGGTCACGAAGATGCCCAAGAAAATCGCTGCCACCTCGGCAATCGGCGCGAACCGGAACTGATTGTGTTCGAACCGGGCCGAGCGGCTGCCGGTCACCCAGGACAGACCGGCGGCCGCCACGATGACGATTTCCCGCAGCGGCAGCCAGTCGTACCAAGTCGCGTGGCCGGCTTCGATGGCCGTCAGATTGAGCGACGGCACGAGGGCCACGGCGACGATGATGACGGCGAACCAGATGATGCCACTGAGACCCTTCACGCCTAGCGGTTCGACGACATCGAGGCTGGTGTCCTCGTCCCACATCAGTGCCCGGTCGAGGCAGTAGTAGGTCAGCAGCAGCAGGGCGTTGACGAGCAGCCACTCCGGCCACAGCTGCAGCGTCCACGTGAACGGCACGCCGCGAAGCAAGCCCAGGAACAGCGGCGGGTCGCCCAGTGGGGTCAAGAGACCACCACAGTTGGCGAGCGTGAAGATGGCGAAGATGACGGTGTGCATCCGGTGGCGGCGATGCGAGTTCGACCGGATCAGGGGGCGGATCAGCAACATGGCGGCGCCGGTCGTGCCAATGAAACTGGCCAGGAGGGCGCCGACGCCCAGGAAGAGCGTGTTGACTTTCGGCGTGCCAGCCAAATCACCGGTCAGGGCGATACCACCGGCGACCACGAACAAGCCGAACAACAAGGTGACGAACTGAACGTATTCGACCAGTGAATGGCCGACTTCAGCCGACCGGCCGAGGCTGATGAGCGTGATCGCGACCGGCAGACCGAGGACCAGCGAGGTCGCCAACTGAACCCAGGGTTTCTCCCACCACGGCGCCACGGCCGGAATCAGCGGACCAGCCGCCACGGCCAGCAGCATGATCACAAACGGGATAACTCCCAGCCAAGCTGTCACGGTGCCTCATCGTAGTGGCGGGCTCGGACACTACGGGGGGCCTAGGTGGTGGTCGTGAGATGGGTGGGGCTGGAAGTGGGGGTTTTGGCGGTTGTCGTGGGAGAGTTGAGGGATCCCGTGGGAGGGTCAGCGGTCTTCTCGTGAGAGTCAGCAGTCTCCGTGGGAGAGTCATCGGTTGCCGTGGGAGATTCTGAGGAGTCCGGGTCTGAAGAGTCCGCGAGTAAGTCCGAGTTTTCCTTCAGAGAGTTGGAGTTCTCGGTCGAAGAGTCGGCCTGATCGTGAGGGCCGTGGGATTGTCCGGCTTGGGCGATCCAAGCGCTAGCCAAAAGGATGATGAGGGCCAGCACATCGACCCAGATGAGAATGGCGATGAGGGCGGCGAACGAAGCCAACGCGGGATTCGACGAAGCCGACCGGACCAGCACGGCGGCGAAGAAACGAGCCGCGCTCATGGCCACACCGGCCGCCATCGCCCCGAGCCAGAGATCCCGCCGGGGTGGTCTCGCCCCCGCCACGATCCGGATCAGCGCCACCACCACGACCGTCTGGATCAACAACGACACGACGTAGCCACCGGCCTCAACCAGCCAATGCCCGCCACCACTCCAATAGTTCTCCAGCCAGTGGCCGATCGAGGCGGTCGTGATATCGAGGCCCGACGCCACGACCACGGCCACCCCCAAACCCAGGAAGCCGACCAGCGCCCAGACCTTGCTGACGAGGAAGTTCCGGGACGGATGCCGGGTCATACCGAAGGTCAATTGAATGGCACCCTGGAAGGCCGACATCAAGCGGAGGGAGGAGTAGAGCAGGACCACACCGGCGATCAGACCGGCCCAGTTGGTCAGTGAACTATTGATCAGCTGATCGATGCTGATCAGGCCATCGTTGCTGGTTGAGCTGGTGGCGATGAGATTGGGAAAGTACTGGTTGATGGTTTCAGTCAGCGTCTCCTGCCAACCGGGCCGGCTACCCAAGAGACCAGCGAAAATCGAGAACAACAGGGTCAACCCGGCGGCCAGCGAGAACATCCCGGCGTAGGCGATACCACCGGCCAAGGTGCTGGCTTGGACGGCGCTGAATTGAGTCACGGCCCGGCCCAGGCGGGTGCTTTCCCACCAAGCCACCAAGGCCTGCAGCCGATCGACCTGCTGCGTCACCGTCGCTGGAACTTCCACAGCGCCCAACCTACGACGCCAACGGCCCAAGACACGGTATTGGGGGGATGTTCCGCTAGAGTTGGCCTCCGGTCCCCCGTGCGGCGGTACCTCCCCCAACTCCCCCAGGGTCGGAAGACAGCAAGGGTAAGGGAGCTCTTCCGGGTGCGCGGGGGGCCTTTTCACGTTTTCAGTCGGCCTCGCGCGATGCAGGGTCATCTTCACGCGGGAGCCATTTTCGAGGTCTACTCGGTCATTTTCGCCCGCTACTCAGACATCTTCACGATGTACTCGGTCAGCAGCAGCGTGACGTCGGCTGCCGGTCTTCGGCGGCGTAGCGCTCACGCCAATACTGCTTGACCGTCGGAACGGGCTGGTCAGGGTGGTGGGCCCGTAGATGAGCCACGTAACGGTCGTAGTCGGATTCGCCAAGGACCGCTTTGACGTACCAACTGATGACCTGACCAGTTCGTTTGAGGCAGTACCAGAGATGGCGCCGGTCATCCTGAGAGCCAGTGGCCGACGGCGATGGGATGGGAGTCGAGTGATTGGCCACGGTCGTGCCGGTCACTTTTGACTGCCCGGAGGATCGTCGCCGGACTGGGCAACGGCTTCGCCGTCTTTCAGGTCGCTGGCCCTGTCCTTAACCCTGTCACCGTCCTTGTCGACGGTTCCGTCCACCGCCAGGTCGCCGACCTTGTCGCTGATCCCATCCACGGTCAGGTCGCCAGTGCCGAAGTCAGCCCTGCCGCTGACCGCCTCCTTAGCCTCGTCAGCGACCGTCAAGGCGTGACTGTTAGCCGTGGCCGGCGACTGAGCACTGGCTCCAGTCAGCCGAGACTCGTAGTCGGCCCACTGCCGCCCCAGGGCTTTCTCGGCCTTGGTGGAGAACAACGAAGCCGGGGCGAAACTGTGGGACAGTTGGTCGGGTTCCTCGGAGGTCGGCAGGGAACCAGCCCGAACGGCTTTGATCGAAACGATGACGCCAACGATGACGATGACAATGACGACGGCCGCGAACACAATCGACAAGGTGCCTTGAATGAAAGTGTTGCGGATGACGGCGTTGACGGCGTCCGGCGTGCCAAAACTGCTGCCTTCCCACATCACGTTGCCAGCGTCATTAAGACTGCCGAATTGTTCGGCGTCGATGTAGCGCCGATGCTGAGCCCAGTAGCCGATCGACGGCTGGGACGAGAAAATCTTCTGCCAACTGGCGGTCATCGTGACGACCAGGTCCCAGACCAAGGGAATCGCCGGAATCCAGGCCCACTTGCGGTAGCCCTTCTTGAACACGACGGTCATGACCAGGGTCAGGGCGATGGCGGCCAGGAGTTGGTTGGCGATGCCGAATAGCGGGTAGAGGGTGTTGATGCCACCGAGCGGGTCGGTCACGCCCATGAGCAGGATCGAACCCCAACCGGCGACCACCAGGGCCGTGCAAATCCAGGCGCCGATATTCCACGACGGGTCGCGGAATTTCCGCAGCGGGCCACCCAGATTGCCCAGTGAATCGGACAACATGAAGCGGGCGACGCGGGTGCCGGTGTCGACCGTGGTGAGAATGAAGAGGGCTTCGAACATGATGGCGAAGTGGTACCAGAAGCCTTTCCAGGCGTCACCACCGAGGAAACTGAGAATCTCCGACATCCCGAAAGCCAAGGTTGGCGCGCCACCGGTGCGCGAAATGA
>JAISGZ010000010.1 GCA_031262845.1 Propionibacteriaceae bacterium
ATGGCGTCGGCTTCCCGAATATGAGCCAAGAAGGCATTGCCCATTCCCTCACCCCGGCTGGCGCCCTCGACGATACCGGCGATATCGACGAAGGAGACCGTTGCCGGAATGATTTTGGCGGAGTCGAACAGTTCGGCCAGAACGGCCAAACGCGGCTCGGGGACGCCGACCACACCAACGTTGGGGTCAATGGTCGCGAAGGGATAGTTCGCGACCAAAACTTGATTACCGGTGAGAGCGTTAAACAGTGTCGACTTACCCGCATTAGGTAGGCCGACGATTCCAATCGTCAGAGCCACGGGCCGAGCTTAGCTGAGACCGGCCACTAGGTCGGCTGGTTGTTGGCGCCGCTGCCGAGCGACGACACGCTAATTCCAGGCTGGTCTGGACTTGGCCGGTTGACCATGACTATTCTGCTGCCGAGTTCTGCTTGACTTCTGCTTGACAGTGAGCGGTTCTCGATTGCTTCGGAAAGCCCGGGGCGCCTGTTGATCAGGCAAAGACTGAAGCCGTTGGTGATTTGCCCGCTGATTGAACCGATGGATTCTGAGGGGTGGTATTGCGATGCCTGCATCAGGGGGTAGTTGTCCCCCCGAAGTTCTGATCAGCCGTCACCGTCAGAGCTTTGGACAATCTGCCTTTGCCGCTGCCCAACTGATAGGCTGCTCTTGCCGTCCAGCCGCGTCAACCAACTTTTCCTAACTCCGCCAGGGAGATTTTGTGGTCAACATATTATTTGCCGATGATGAGGAAGCCATCCGCGCTGGCTTCCGTGAGTACGCCGAGTTCCTTGGTCATTCCGTGACCGAGGCCGCTGACGGCGTCGATGCGATTACGTTATGTCGAAACGTCGATTTCGATATTCTCGTACTGGATGTCATGATGCCGCGTTTGGATGGTTTTACCGTCGTCAAAGAGGTCCGCAAATCGCTCGACGTCCCGATTATTATTTTGTCAGCCCGGGATGAAGAATACGACAAGCTGTATGGCTTTGACCTCGGTATTGACGATTACGTCACGAAACCTTTCTCCGCCAAAGAACTGATGGCCCGGGTGCAAGCGATTTTATCCCGCCGCCAACGCCACATCGACGACGGACCGGAACACACAATCTGGTCACGCCAAGGGTTGTACGTCGATATCACGGCTCGGGATATTAAAATCGACGGTGAGCGTATCAGCTTAACACCCAAAGAATGTGAACTACTGTTCTATCTTATTGAAAACCGGTCGGTCGCTCTATCCCGCCACCGCTTATTACAAGAGGTCTGGGGTTACGATTTCGTCGGCGATGAACGCACCGTTGACACTCACATTAAAACCCTCCGTATGAAGCTCGGCCCCTATAAGGGCTTTATCGTCACGCTCCGCGGGCTGGGTTATCGACTTGAAGGATAACCGATGGCATCGCGCCGGGAGTTTTCCCACACCATGGCCTTTCGGGGCTGGTTAGCTCTTTTATTGATCAGTTTGGCCAGCTTACTGGCCATGGGAGTGAGCCAGGGGCTCTTCCTCATGACCATGACCAGCGACTACCAAGGGCGGGCGGTTGAGCGCAGCGCCCACCGGATCATCGCCAACGCCGGCGCTGACCCCAGCCTGATCGAGAAATCGGCTTATGATCACGGCTGGCGCATTTTGACGCTGTCCGCCGATTTCGTCATCATTAATCGTTACGATGGTTTCGATTCATCGACTCGCGGTAAAACCCACGCCCAGTTACCCAGTCTCCATGAAATAACTCTGATCGCTTTCGACGATACCAAAGATGCTTTACTGGCCAGCGGCCAATCAGAAATATCACGAGTCCCGATGGATCGTTCCGAAGGCATCGAGGCCACGACTTATCTGGGCCGCTTCCCTGGCGGCGGTGATATTCACTACCTCTATATCACCAGCGTCTTGTCGCCGACCGAGCCGACGCGCCATCTCTTGCAGATGGAATTTATTATCGCCGGCCTGGCGATTGCCCTGATTTCATTTTTCGTGGCCTTGGTGGTGGCTCGAAATATCTCCCGTCCCCTGACCTCGCTGACGGCTTCCGCCAAACGATTGGCCCAGGGTGATTTCAACACCTATTTTGATGGCGCCGGTTTCGTTGAAACCGAACATTTGGCATCAGCCCTCAATTACTCGGCCAAGGAACTGCGGACTGTCGATCTCAATCAAAAAGAATTCCTGACCAATGTCTCCCACGATCTGAAAACACCGCTGACGATCATCAAGATCTACGCCGAGACGATCCGCGATGTCACGGGTGACAATCCAGCCAAGCGCCAGGCCCAATGTGACACCATCATCGAGGAGACGAACCGCTTGACCGACATGGTCAACGAGGTGATCGAGATTTCCCGACTCGAATCGGGCGCCGCCAACATCGTCATGGAAGAGATCGATCTGGCCACCTGCCTTGAGGAGACGCTCAATAGTTTTGCCATCATGGCCGAAGCCGAGGGCTACACCTTGGACACGGAAACCATCGGCAGCGCCCCCATCCGCGGGGACGAACACTATATGAAACGGGTCTTGTACAACTTGATCGGCAACGCCATCAATTACACCGGTGACGATCTCTACGTCGGTATCCGGCTCTACTCGGTGAAAGACCTGTACCACTTCGAAGTCATCGATCACGGCCCCGGCATTCCGGCGGACAAACTGGCCAGTATTTGGGATCGTTATTACCGCTCACGCACCCCTCACAAACGAGCCATCATCGGCTCCGGAATTGGCTTATCGATTACTCGCCACATTCTGACGCTGCATCACGCGACCTTCGGTGTCATCAGCAATGACCAGGGCACCGGTTCTCGTTTCTGGTTTGAAATTCCCCAGTTGGGCGCCGAACCGGAGGCCAACGATTCGGCCATCTCAGCCGACTGATCAGGCAACTGTGGTCGTCCGAGGAGGGTGGCGTTTGGGCCACCCTCCCGACTGTGAAGAGACCCCCCCATTTCCTAGTCCGGTCAGCACCGACCAACCAGGGAAGAAGTTATGCGCGTGTATTGAGGAATGCGCGCCCCTCCTGTTGAGCGTCCCGGTCGGGCGGTGAAAGACCTTAGACGCTCCTGTCACAATTCCGCCAAGCCAGACGAACGGCGTCGTCACCAGCAGCCTCCGTCTTCGACTGGTGGACAGTCCCGTTCAGAGATTGGCTCAACTGAACCGTGACATCCGAGGTAGCCGCAGATCTCCGCCTAGAGAACGGGCCTGTCCGGCCCGCCTGGGACATCCTCGGAGGATATGAAGTTTTCATTTCACGGACCGAGTTCATGGGGCTCGGCTACCCGTTGATGAAGCTAGTTTAGAAAAGTCAATTGATCACCCTGTGAAGACCACATGAAATTCAAACGAAATATCTGTGCCAAATTCGGCTGGCAGCGAAATCTGCGGCTCATCTGATTGATCAGTCTCCGCTCGCGCCCGGTCCTCGGCCGAGGGCGATCGGAGACTGGGGCCGTCCTGCTGGCTGTTCTTGGTGGCTGCGCTGGACGGCTGGGGCTGACCTTTACTTATAAGGTGAAGTCATGGCGCTGGCCAGTTCACCCGATTATCCGCAACCCCTGCGAGTCATCGCTCATTCCGTCAAGGGCTGGGTCGAACGCTTGGGTGCGGTCTGGGTGATCGGCCAAGTCATCGCCCTCAAACGCCAAGCCGGCTCGACTCACTTTCTGACCTTGCGCGATCGCCAAGCCGAAATCTCCTGTTCCGTGACCTGTGGCACGGCCGTACTCGATGCCGCCGGCCCACTCCACGAGGGCATGGAAGTCGTGGCCTGGCTCAAACCGACGGTCTGGCTGCCCAACGGACGGTTGAACTATGACTGCCACGATCTGCGCCCGGTCGGGCCGGGCCGATTGCTGGCCGAAATCGAACAACGGAAACGCCGTCTCCAAGCCGAAGGCCTGTTCGCTCCGGAACGGAAACGGCCATTACCGGTCCTTCCCAGGTTGATTGGCCTGATCACAGGCCGGCAATCGGCCGCCGAACGCGATGTCTTGGTGACCGTCCAGCGGCGTTGGCCGGCCGCCCAGTTCGAAATCCGCCACTGTCTCATGCAGGGACCGAAGTCAGTCGACCAGATCAGTCAGGCGGTCTACGAACTCGACGCCCTGCCCCAGGTCGATGTCATCGTCATCGCCCGAGGTGGTGGCTCGGTCGAAGACTTGCTGCCGTTCAGTGACGAGACCCTGGTCCGGGTAGTCGCCGCCGCCGGCACACCGATCGTTTCGGCGGTCGGTCACGAGACGGACACCCCGATCCTCGATCTGGTCGCCGACGCCCGGGCTTCGACCCCGACCGACGCCGCCAAGCGGATCGTGCCGGACGCCGCCAATGAACTCAGCCACGTGGTGGCCGCCCGCCAGCAACTGCGCCGGGCCATCGCCGACGGTCTCGATCGTCGGCGCCGAGAATTGGACGGGCTCCAGTCCCGGCCGGTACTCCGGGATCCGCTCGGCGGCTACGCCGTATTGGACCTTCAGCTGACCCAGTTGACCAGGCAGTTGACCAGCCACCTGGTCCATCAACTCGATCGGTCGGAGTTGGAAACCCAACACCTGATCGCCCGCATCCGGGCCCTATCACCGGAAGCGACCCTGGACCGGGGTTACGCCATCTTGATCTCCCCGGCCGGCGACACCATCACCGAACCCGACCAGGTCAGCCCCGGTGACGCCATCAGCGCCCGGCTGGCAACCGGTTCACTGTCACTCAACGTGACCGCCACCGACACCGCGCCGCCACCGGACCAAGACGACCAGCCCGACCGACAAGGAGCAACATGACGACGGCCTTGAACTCGGCGACACCCAACCCGCTGTCCCTGGTTGGTGTCAGCTACGAACGCGCCCGTGACGAATTGGTCGACACGGTCCGCAAACTGGAATCCGGCACGGCCAGCCTGGCCGAGTCGATGGAGTTGTGGCAGCGAGGCGAACTGTTGGCCAAGCACTGTCAGCAATTGTTGGCCGACGCCCGCCAAACCGTCGCCCAAGCGACCGCCGAAGCTGACGCCGACGACGTGGAACAGCCAGGCTAGTGGCCTAGTGCCCGAAGCGACGTTCCCGTTGGGTGAAAGCCCGTAGCGCCCGCAGGAAATCAACCCGCCGGAAATCGGGCCATAAGGCCTCGTGAAAATAGAATTCCGAATGAGCCGATTGCCACATCAGGAAACCCGATAACCGTTGCTCGCCGGAGGTCCGGATGATGAGGTCGGGGTCAGGCTGTCCGGCGGTATACAGGTGGGACGAAATCTGGTCGATTTCCAAAGTCTCGACCAGTTCTTCCAAGGTCGTCCCCCGGGCCGCTTCGGTCGCCAGCAGCGACCGGAAAGCATCGCGCAATTCGTGTCGGCCACCATAGGAAACGGCCACGTTGATGTGCATCCCGGAACGCCCCCGAGTGGCCGCGGCGGCTTGGCGCAAGTTATCGGCGACCGCGACCGGGAGCAGGTCGAGTGCTCCCACGACCTGCACCACCCAGTCGTGCTGATCAGCCAGATCGCGGACCAGGTCAACGATGATGTCGAGCAGTGGCAGGACTTCGTCTTGGGTTGAGCGGCTGAGGTTTTCGGTCGACAGGACCCACAAGGTGACGATTCCCAGGCCCAGGTCATCACACCAGCGGGCAAACTCCAACAATTTGGCAGCGCCCGCCTGATAACCCGCCGCCAAGGTTTCACCGGGTGCATTGGCCCTAGCCCAACGGCGATTGCCATCGGCTAATACGGCGACGTGATGTGGTAAACGACGGCGGTCGATTTCGTTGAGTAGACGGCGTTCATAGGCCGAGTAGAGCAAGCCGGCCGGCCTGGGGTAGCGCCGCCTGGCGCCACCGTCGCTGCCCGTAACCACGGGCCGAGCATACTCGTCCGAACCGGGTTGGAACAGGTTCAGTGGCCGCTAGTGGGCTGTCGCCTCAGATTTTTCCTTCGGAAAAATTTTGCTTCGGAAGACTTTTCCTTCGGAATAATTCCCGTATTCGTGGCCCCCGGTGTGGTCCCCGGCCGCGTTGTCGTCGTCGCCGGTCGATCCACTACTGTCTCCGCCTCCGCCTGGCTGGCCTTACCACCGGCCACCACGAATTGACACGACAACTCCAAGGCGACAGTCCACTAGTGAGAAACGCCAGCCCAGCCGCTGGGCGATCGGCTCGACTTGGCCCCCGACGTGGGTCAGGCTCACCCCGTCGGCCGCGACCGTGAACTGACTGCGATAAGCCCGGTGAGCGGCCAGCAAGCGCTCCTGGTCGGGACCGGCCTGAAAAACCTGATCGGTCGGCAGTTGATCAATCTCAGTCGGCTCGGTCACGAGAACAGCGAATGGCAAGGCCAAACGCCGGGCAGCTTGCTCAGCCGCCTGGTGGCAGCGCTGATGGTCAGGATGGCCGTAGCCGCCGGCGGCGTCATACGACACGATGACCTCGGCCCGCCAGGCCTGAGCCGCCGCTATCAGGTCCGCCACTACGGTCGCCAGCGGCGCCTGCGTCAGAGCTGAGTCAGGCGCGTCCGGCGCTGGACCGGCCAGTCCGGGCGCCAGCCAGGTCATCCCCGAATCGCTGTAGCGACGGTCCGGTGAACCGGATGCCCGGTTGGGGCTGGTGCCGAGCCAACCAGCGTCGATCGCTCCAAGCCAGCGCAAGGCTTGTTGGCGCTCGGCCAAACGGTAAGCCACGAGTGCTGCGGACGCTGCCACGGTGTCAGTCGCGGCAGTCATCCCCAACTGTTGGGCCACCGCTGGTGTTACCTCGCCCAACTCGCCCCGGGTGGCGGTCAGAACCAACGGTGTGTGGCCTTGCCGGCGCAGGGCCACGATGATGGCGCCGGAAGACAGGGTTTCGTCATCGGGATGAGCGTGAACGAAAAGGTAACGCCGACCGGTTTCAGGTTGGACGGTTGGCGGCTGGGAGGACACGAGCCGATCAGTCATGGGACTGAATCGCCTGAGCCGACTGGCTGGCCCCGGCCGCGATCACGGAGTGGGTCGCGATCAAGCAGTTGGTCGTACAAACGTGACAGTTCGGCGGCCGCCGCGGCCCAGCTAAAGCGCCGGGCATGAACTCGGGACACCACCCCCATGCGGGCCAAGAGC
>JAISGZ010000027.1 GCA_031262845.1 Propionibacteriaceae bacterium
CCACTTGACGCTTGACACCACTCATCTCACCGCTTCTTTACGTGGCTATCAAAGCTTTGCCGCTCGATTTGCGCTGGTGCAAAAGAAAGTGATTATCGGCGACGAGATGGGTCTCGGCAAGACCGTTGAAGCATTAGCGGTCATGACACATTTGCGTGCGCAAGAATCACACTATTCATTGGTGATCTGTCCCGCCTCCGTGGTTACGAACTGGATGCGTGAAATCCAGGGAAAAACCGATCTTCAAGCTCATCTCCTTCATGGTGAATCTGATGATCGAACGCTCGCTCTACAGACCTGGAAACAATTTGGTGGCGTTGCCGTCACCACTTATGGCCACTTAGGCTGGTTACTGCCGGAACTCGGAGATTTCGACCGCCTTGGTTGCGTTGTGCTCGACGAAGCGCATTACATCAAGAATCCTGAGGCGCAGCGATCAGGTAGAAGCGCCGCCATCATCGCCCAAACTCCCTACGCCATCCTGCTCACCGGCACGCCACTGGAAAATCGGGTTGACGATTTTCGTTCACTGGTTGGATATATTCGCCCCGATCTACTCCTTGAAGCCACCGATTTACGCCCCCGCCGATTCCGTCGACAAGTCGCTCCGGCCTACCTGAGACGCAATCAAGAGGACGTCTTAACCGAACTCCCCGAATTAGTGCAGGTCGAGGAATGGCTGCCTCTATCCGCCGAAGATGAACAGACCTACCGCCAGGCTGTTTTCGCAAGAAATTTCCAGGCCATGCGTCAAGCCGCCATGGTCAACGGAATGAATTCAGAAAAACTGCAACGGCTCCGTGAGATTGTCGAAGAAGCCGAAGACAACGGACGCAAGGTCATTGTGTTTTCGAATTTTCGCCGGGCCCTGGAGGCAGCCGCCACCGTCATGCCCGGCCATGTTTTCGGCCCATTAACCGGCCAAGTGCCCGCGACCAAACGTCAAGAGATGGTCGACACGTTTTCTGCGGCGCCTCACGGGGCAGTGTTGCTTTCCCAGATCATCGCTGGTGGTGTCGGCCTCAATATTCAAGCCGCATCAGTCGTTGTGATCTGCGAACCGCAACTGAAACCGACGACCGAATGGCAAGCTATCGGCCGAGCCCACCGTATGGGTCAGCTGCACTCCGTCCAGGTCCATCGGCTGCTCTCCAATGTCGGTGTCGATCGGAGAATTTGGGAGATTTTAGGCCAGAAAACGTCATTGTTTGAGGAATTCGCAGAAATTAGCGAGATCGCCGAAAACACACCTGAAGCGATTGATATTTCCGAAACCGAACTGATCCGAGACGTTCTCGACGCCGAACGGCACCGCTTGTTCCCAACACATTAGCGACAGGCCCACCCGTTGAGTGACCCGACACTTTTCGGCTCGTCTCAGCTCCCCTGCATTTCAATCGCAAAGGACCCCTGCCCATCGAGTTCCCCCACCTGAACCGTCAGGGCACAGCGATCGGTCGGTTGCAGAGCCCGCACCCGGTAACGGTCGATGATCATCGTCTCATTACAACTGATGACCGTGACGGCGTCGAAATTGTCACCACCGGTAATGGCGCTGAGCAGGGTCGTCGCCGAGACCGGCAAGGTCTCGTATTGGAAAATCGGCTCGGGCAGGATGCTGCCGGCTTCGTTATCACCCGGCCACACGGGATAGACGTAATACGGCACCGGGATGCCTTCGCCGCCGGTCAAGGTGACGCTGGAAGCCTCTACGCGCAGTCCCAGTAGGCGTTGTAGCGGGAATCGGCTGGCGCCGGGCCAGGCTTCACGCAAAGTTTCGTTGGTTTGGCTGACGATGGACTGGAGCCAGGCGCTGTAGTCCGTAGGCGGGGTGGCGGCGGTCACCCGGAGCTGTAAAACCAGCCGATCGGACTGGTCAAGCCGCAAATCGAGGAATTTATAACCGCACTGAACGTCGGTGCCGTCTTTACTCTTGGTCAGCGGCTCCATCGTCACCCGGCTGTCCGGGCTCAGCGCCACGTTGGGGCAGTCCGCCCCATCGGTCTCCCCGGCGCTCCACGGCGGAATGACCACCATGACATCGCCCCGCAGACCGTGCGCCCCCGTCGCCTCGGCCGTCAGGGTCAACTCGGTCGCCGACTCGGCCGGATTCCAGACAGCCGCCCAGTCGAGCCGCAAACCGGCCGGTGAGGCCTGGCCGAGAACGTGCGCCGGAACTACTGACACGACCGGTTCGGGAATGGGTTCGACCTCGTCAGAGTCGAAAACACCAAACTGCCACAAGGCTACGACCAGACCCACGATGACGACGAGAGCTCCGGCGCCGATGATGAGCCAGCGGCGGTATTTTTCCCACCACGGCAACTCGGCCGACTCGCCCTCGGTCTTCGGTTCAGCTGCGGTCAGCGTGGCCAACGTCGGCCGGGGTCGAAACTCGGTCTTCACCGGCGCCGGCCCGAAATCGGGTAATTCCGGTACCTCCACCACGCCCTCGGACGTAGCTGAACCAGGCGACTTCGCGCTACCCGGCGACGCGGCCTTCGCGCTAGTCACGGCCTCATCGCCGGTCGGCGGAACGGTCAAGCGGTCAATTTGCCGGGTCTGGCCAGCACCGGAAGCGAAGTGGAGTTGGGCCGGGGCACCCGCATCAACCCATTCCGCGGGCGTCGGTTGGCGTGGCAGCGGCTCGTAGCTGAGAATCTCGGGCGGCAGCTCCCTTAAGAGTTGCCCGGCTTGGTCGGCATCCGGCCGCTGGCTTGGGTCTTTGGCCAACAATTGGTCGAGGATCGCCCACAGTTCCCCGGTCACGGGCAGAGGTGGCGGGGCCTTCTGCAGTTGGCGCAGCCCGATCGTGATGTCGGTTCCCGGCCCCGCGAACGGCGTCCGCCCGGCCATCAACTCGTACCACATGACACCGGCGGCGTAGATGTCCGCGGCGGGCGTGAAGTCGCCACTGTGGAGGTATTCCGGCGCCATATAAAGAGGTGTCCCCAACACGCCGGTGGTCTTAGCCGATTCACGCTGAGCCAACTGGGCGATACCGAAATCACCGATCCGCACCGCCGCCGGCCGGGGCTCACCGAGTTCCGACAAGAGCACGTTGTCAGGCTTGATATCCCGGTGCATGACGCCCTGACCGTGAGCGTAAGCCAGGGCCTCGAACACCGGCGCCATGACGGCCGTCGCCAAGGCTGGCGCCAACGGCCCGGCCTGACGGAGGCGCTCGCCGAGACTGCCACCCGGCACCCAGTCCATGATGATGGCCAGATTCTGGCCCTCGGCCACGAAGTCGTGAACACGGACGATGTGGGGGTGATGCAACGCTACGAGGATGGCTTTTTCGCGCAAGAACCGAGTCAAGACCTCGTTGTCTTGGGCCAACTCGGGAAGTAGCAATTTGGCCGCCACATCGCGCTGGTCAATCCGGTCCCAGGCCCGCCAGACCTGACCCATGGCCCCTCGTCCAACTGCCTCGACCAGCTCGTAACGGCTTCCCAAAGCCTGGCGCTGAGGACTCGCTGAATTTGGGTCACGATCACTCGGCTCGGTCTGGTGGCCACTCCCTAGATCTTGTTGCGCAGGGCTCGCCGAACTCGCCGGGGACTCATCCCGCGGCGTTGGATCCGCCATCTCAGCCCTTTCGTTCCCAGCCTGGTCGATCGCTGGCCGCACCGAGCCAACCACGGTGGCAAAGCCAGGTCTCAGTTTCCCACGCTGACCGGGTTTGAGGTCAATTTGATACCCACGTTCGATGCTGGTGCGCTGTCACGTTGTGATGGCGTGTTACTCAGCACCCAGTCAGTCAAGGAGCACGGTGTCGACGGTTGATGACCGTCGCCGAATAGGCCAACAACACCAACCCCGCCGCGATTGCGGCGATCCCCACCACACCCAACAACGTCAACCGCTCACCCACCACCACCACACCCAACAACGTCGCCGTCGCCGGCTCAGCCAAACTCAACGTCGTCA
>JAISGZ010000128.1 GCA_031262845.1 Propionibacteriaceae bacterium
GAGCCGGAGAAAAGCCGACTCGAAAGACAGTCGGGTCCGGGTCGACGGTTCGAAGAACAGTGAACCCAACATCGCCCCATCAAGCACCGTACAGATGGCTTGGCGTTGAGCGATCGGACCAACGGCGTCGTCGAGGCCGAATAATCGGGCCAGGGTCGGCCGGTCGAATTGGGCCACGGACAGTAAATGACGGCATTGCTCAAACAAAGGCACCACAGCTGAGTCATCGGGCACGGCGCCACGGTACTACGACTCGTGGACTGTCCGACACTTCTCGTGCTCACTCGAGGCTCGTCAGCGCTACAGTCAAGCCTGTGACTGACCTGATACTGCGGGGTGTTCAGCTACCTGACGGTTCGATGACTGACTTGGCGATTCGGCAAGGCCGGCTGGTTGACCCGGCCGAGGTCAGCGGACCGAGGATCATCAACGCCACCGGACTGATCGCCCTCCCGGGACTGATCGATCTTCATACCCATCTTCGTCAACCAGGACGAGAAGACGCCGAAACCATCGCCAGCGGCACGGCGGCCGCCGCCCGGGGTGGTTTCACGGCGGTTTTCGCGATGCCGAACACGGATCCGGTGACCGACACGGCGGAACGAGCGGCCCACATTGCCGCCGTCGGGCAAGCCGAGGGTTCAGCCGAGGTGATTCCGATTGGGGCGATCACGCGTGGTGAAGCCGGTCAAGCCTTGGCCGATTTGACCGCTATGCACGACCAGGTCGGGACCATGGTCTTCTCCGACGATGGCCGTTGTGTTCAAAACGCCCAAGTCATGCGCCAGGCTTTTGCCACCGTCCGGGCTTTCGATGGCCTCCTGGCCCAACATGCCCAAGACGATAACTTGGCTGGACCGACCGCCTGCTGCCACGAATCCGATTACTCTCGTCAGCTCCATCTGACCGGTTGGCCGGCCCAAGCCGAGTCGGTCATCGTGGCCCGTGACGTTCAATTGGCCGAGTTGACGGGCGCTCGCCTCCACGTCTGTCACGTGTCCACGATCGAAAGCCTTGATGTCATTCGCTGGGCCAAGGCCCGCGGCGTGCGGGTCACTGCTGAGGTGACACCACACCATCTGCTGCTCGATACCAGCCAGCTTTTACGCCCCGGCCCGACCACCCCGGCTGGCTCCGGCGTTGCTCCCGCGGTCCCGACCGACCGGCTGGCCTCGGACTTGTCGAGCGACTCCGTCTCCCCACTTCAGGCAGCCGCCGACGCGGCCGTCTTGCCCGACGAAACCGCTGTCCTCAACCCGACCTACAAAGTCAACCCGCCGCTGCGGACACCGGAACACATCGAAGCCTTGCGGGCGGCTCTGGCCGACGGCACGATTGACATCGTCGCTACCGACCACGCCCCCCACACCGCAGCCGATAAGAATCAACCCTTTGAGTTGGCAAAACCCGGCATGTTGGGTCTTGAGCAAGCGCTCAGTGTCATCATCGAAACGCTGGTCAAACCGGGCTGGATGGACTGGGCGACGGTGGCCGAGCGGATGTCCTACGCTCCGGCTCGGCTCGGCGGAATCGCTGACCGTCAAGGTCGGCCGCTGACGATCGGACAACCGGCCAACCTGGTTCTGGTTGATCCCGACCGGCAGACGGTCGTCGATCAAGACGCCAGCCGGTCACGTTCCCGGAATAACCCGTACCACGGCTGGACACTGCCCGACCCGGTCCGGTTGACGATGTGGCAAGGCCGAATCATGTTTCAGGACTTGACACCGTAAAGTCCTGTTCGAGGTTGTGCAAGCCGTTCCAGGCCAGGTTGACGAGGTGTGACGCGACCTCCAATTTCGTCATCTGCTGATTGTCGAGCCACCACTGGCCAGTCATCGCCACCAGCCCGGTCAGGGCCTGGGCGTAGAGCAAGACCGCGGTCGTATCGATATCGCGGGCCGCGAACACCGGCACCAAGAGCCCTTCGACCCGGACGATGACATCGTTGAGGATGCTGGCGAAGGAGCCACCACCGGCGCCCGAGGTGTCGCGCATGATGATTTGGAAGCCCTCGGGACACGATTCGATGTAGTCGAGCAGGGCCAGCGCCCCCAATTCGAGTAGCCGGCGGGAACCGGCCCGGGGGGTTTGAATGGCTTGCCGAATCGCCGTCAATAACGTCTGCACCTCGCGGTCGACGACGACCGCGTAAATCGCTTCCTTACTGGCAAAGTGCTCGTAGACCACGGGTTTCGACACGCCAGCCCGAGCCGCGATCTCCTCGATACTGGTGCCGTCGAAGCCCCGCTCGGCAAAGCAGCTCCGGGCCACCGTGACCAACTGATCCCGCCGCTCAGCGGCAGTCATCCGGACACGGGGGCGGCGCGCTTCGGCGGCGCTGACAGACTGACTCACACCCAACAGTTTGGCCTATCCCCGCTGCCCTGTCACCGACTGCACCTGAGGTTACGCAACCTGACTTGCCACAGATGGCGGGAAATGGGCATCAGACTCGACCACCGATACGGTCGGGCAGCGGCGTTGTCGCAGCCGAGAAGCAACCATCGGCCGTACACTTTTTGGCGATGTCCAGGGCTGAATCAACCGACAACGTGACCCTGACCCCGGCGGCCACCCCAGAGCCCGACTCGGCTGAGTCGGCCGCTGTCACTACCCCAGAATCAGGCATCGCCGCTCGGCTCGCACCGACTGTGCTGGCCCCGACCGCCCTGGACGGTATCCAAGACCAGCCGGCCCAACGGCTGCGCTACCCGGCCGACCTGATCGGGGCCATCGCCTGCGCCGTCAGCCTGATCCTGGTCTGCCTGCTGATCGTCTACGCCGGCCACACCACCCAGGGCATCACGGCCGATGTCCAGGATGTCGCCAACTGGTTCAAGCGCCTGATCAGCGGCCCAATTCTGGCTCTGCGGGCGGTGTTGGTGCTGTTCGTACCCGTCACCGTGGCTGTCTCGCTGTTGTTACGCCGCCACCACGACGTTCTCCTGATGTCAGTCGGCGCGGCGCTGGCCGGCTTACTCGTCAACACGCTGCTGGCCCTGGCCCTCGACCAGTGGGCGCCACCAGCTCTGTTCAGGGGTTTAGCCTTCGGCTACCCGCCCACGATCAGCTTGGTGCCCTATGCCGCCGCCTTGACCGCCATGTTGGTGGCTTCGACCTTGCCATCACGGCGGCGCAGCCAAACCGCGGCTTGGGCCCTGTTGTGGGTCACGGTCGGCGTCGACATTCTGTCCTCGCGGGACACGCTCGGCAGTATGGGCCTGAGTTTGTTGACCGGCTGCATGATCGGTCTGACCGCCCGCTACTGCGTCGGCGTGCCGTCGGAACGGGCTTACGGCCAGGCCCTGATCGACGCCCTGAGCCAGATCGGCTTCGCTCCCGCCACGCTCGACCGAGCGGTCACGCCGTCGGATCCGGAAGAAGCCGGTTGGTTCGTCCGCAGCCAGGTGCCGCAATTCTTCGCCGACCACCGCTTGTACGCCCTCAAGACGACCAGCGGCCAACTCTGTGATGTCATCGTCCTCGATGGTGACCGGCAGGTCCTCAGTGTCATCACCCGCTGGTGGCGCCAATTGCGTTCCCGCGGCATCGATCCGCGCCGAATCGCCTCGCTCCGCCAGTCGGCCGAACGAGCCGCCTTGCTGACCTACTCGGTCAAAGCCGTCGGCGTCCGCACGCCCGCCGTCCTGGGTTTGGCCGAAGCCGGTGACTCGATGTTGCTGGTCCGGGAACCGGTACCGGAATCGATCAAGTTAGCGGACCTGCCGCCGGCTGATCTGACGGACGCCGACTTGGCGGCGATGTGGGATGAACTGGGCCAGGCTCACCGGGCCGGCCTCGTCCATCGCGGTCTGACCGATCAGGTTTTCCGCATCGCTCGGGACGAGTCCGGCCAACGCCAGTTGTGGCTGCTGGGCTGGGAATTGGGTGATGTCGCCAGCTCTGATCTGGCCCGGCGGATCGACCAAGCCCAATTGCTGGCTATGACAGCTCTAGTCTTCGGTTCGGCCCGCGCTATCACGGCCGCCGCCGACCACCTGACGGCGGACGATCTCCAAGCCATCGGCACACTCCTGCAACCACCGGCCCTGCCGAGCCGGACCCGCAGTCAGCTCCGCGGCCAGCCCAACCTGCTGACCGAGTTGCGGCAAGGTTTGGCTGAGCGTTTCCCCCAGGCCGAAGTCGAGCCTCAGCCGTTGGCCCGGCTGTCGGTTCGAACGGTCATTTCCGTGGTTCTGATGGCGGTCGCGCTGTTTGTCATCTTGACCTCCTTCCACCTCGACCAAGTCGGACAAGCCCTCCGCGAGAGCCGCTGGTGGTGGGCCTTGGCCAGTGTCGGTTTCGGTTTCTTGGGCATGGTCGGCGCCTCGCTGGTGCTGGTCGCTTTCGCCCCGGTCAAGATCGGACTACTGCGGGCTTGGGTGGCTCAGCTAGCAGCTTCCTACGTTGTCGTCACGGTACCGGCCGGTATTGGCACGGCCGGCATCAACTTCCGTTTCCTCAACCGGAAAGGCGTCTCCGGCACTCTGGCGACCGCCACGGCAGCCCTGGTTCAAGTCTCTCAAGTCGCCTTTGGCTTGGTCGTACTCGTCGTCCTGATGCTTGCCACCGGTTCGTCTCAAGCCACTTCGTTCGAGGTCAGCCCGACCATTGTCATCATCACGGCGGTGGTTGTTGGCCTGGTGGCCGGCTTGTTCGCGATCCCGAAAACCCGCACTTGGCTGCTCGGTAAAGTCATGCCGACGCTGCGCCGGACCGGCCCGCGACTGGTCGAAGTGGTGTCGCATCCGGGCCGCTTACTGCTGAGCTTGGCCGGCAATGTCATCACGCTTTTGGGTTACGCGCTGGCCTTCAAAGCCGCCTCACTGGCCTTCAATATCGACCTGCCGTTCGCCAGTAACACCTTGGCCTATTTGTTAGCCAACTCGGCTGGCGCGGTCGTGCCCACGCCTGGCGGTGTGGGGGCGATTGAAGCGGCTGGCATCGCCGCCCTCGGCGCCGCCGGTGTCAATCCCGGCGTGGCCGCTTCGGCGGTCGTCGTCTTCCGGTTGGCGACGTTCTGGATTCGGATTCCGCTGGGCTGGGTAGCCTACAAAATCATGGAACGCCGAGGTGACCTGTGATCGGGCGGGATCGGACCGCCAACGTCCGCCGGTCACGGTCGATTGCTGTCCGCCATGACCGAGCGGACAGTGGTTTCTCACGGTGGGCGGGCCGTCAGCCAAACGTCACTCGTGGTCTCACCAGCCAGTCACGGTCGATCTCTTTCTGTCACGACCGAGCGGACAACGGTTTCTGGCTTCGAGTAGCACGTCAACCAAGCACCGCTCAGAGCCTCACCAGGCAGTACCAGTCCGTGCCACCGGTGGCAGGTTGCTCACGGTGACCAGTCTGACCGTGCGCGTGCCGGGCAAGGTCAATCTGGCCTTGCAAGTCGGCCCTTGTCAGGCTGACGGCTACCACGATCTGGCGACGGTCTTTATGGCCTTGTCGATCGAAGATACGGTGACCGCGACCGGGCCCTTGGACACCCCTGGTGACATCACCGCGACAGTGTCCGGACCGGGTGCTCAGTGGGTGGGATCGGGTCTGGACAATCTGGCGGTCCGAGCCGCCAGCCTGCTGCGTGACCGTTTCGGCTCGCCCGAGTTGAGTGCCAGCTTGGCGATCGAGAAGCGGATTCCCGTGGCCGGCGGTATGGCGGGCGGTTCGGCTGACGCCGCCGGTGCTCTGCTGGCCTGCGCGCGACTGTGGCAGCTTGATGTCACCTCGGCCGATCTGACCGATCTAGCCGCCGAACTCGGCGCCGATGTGCCCTTCGCTCTCTTAGGTGGTTGCGCTCTCGGCCTGGGCCGCGGCGACCGGCTGACACCAGTCCTGGCTCGCGGCCGTTTCCACTGGGTGTTGGCTTTTCACCGGCGGGGGTTGTCGACGTCGGCGGTTTTCCGGCGCTTTGACGAGTACCGGCCAAACCCGGCCCCGGCGGTCGTACCATCGGCGCTTCTGACCGCCCTGGCCGCCGGTGATGTCCGGGCTCTCGGCGCCGCTCTCAGCAATGATCTGACCGTAGCCAGTGTGTCGCTGGCACCGGCCCTGCGCCGGACCATCGAAGCCGGCCGCGAAGCCGGCGCTCTCGGTAGCGTCATCTCCGGCTCCGGCCCGACCGTGGCTCTGCTCGCGGCCAGCGAAGAGGCCGCTAACACCCTGGCCGTCCGCCTCTCCAGCGAAGGAGTCGCCCACCGCCTAGTCCGCGCCTGGGGCCCAGTCCCCGGTGCCCACGTCGTCACCGACTGACCCGCTCGCCCGACTTCGCCCGACTTCGTCCGGCTGACTCCCGGACTCCGAAGTTCAGTCGAACACCTTTGATCCAAACAACCTGATCTCAGACTTCAAGTCTTGAAGCTTCCAATTTTGAAAGTCTCGATCTTGGAAGTCTCAAACTTGGGTGCTTCAATCTTGAGTGCTCCAAACTTGAGTGCTTCAATTTCGGTGGTCTCAAACTTGGGCTTTCCCTCTCACGAAGGAATTGACAATCGAATGAGCCGCCTCGGGTGTGATCCCCACCACTTACGAGGAACTATTTTCTTGGGAGGTCTGATGACGGCAGCAATCACCATCCGCCAGTTGATTGCGGCGGACTACCCACTGTTAGAACATTTCACGTATCTGGCGATTCACCTGCCGGAAGGGGTTCAACCACCGCCCAAGGAAATTGTCCGGACAGAGCCGGAACTGCGGCTGTATTGGGACGGTTTTGGGCTCAGTGACGGCGATCTGGGATTCGCCGCCGAGGCTGACGGTGAGGTCGTCGGTCTGGCTTGGGCTAGGAATTTCCCCATCGATCAGTCCAGTTACGGGACGATCGACGCCGAGACACCGGAAATTGCCGTTGCCGTTGAACCTGAGTGGCGCAACCAGGGTGTTGGGACCCAGCTGCTGCAACAGTTGCGGCGCGGCTTGAAAACCGCTGGCTTCGACCGGGTGTCGTTGTCAGTTCAAAAAACTAACCCGGCCTTACGTCTCTACTCACGCCAAGGCTTCACCACTGTGACCGATCATGGCGACGAGTTACTCATGGTCAAATCACTGAGCTGACTCAGACCGAGCCTAAGAAAATTTAAGCTGTCCAAGCGGCTGGTGTTAGCCCAAGCCGACGAAGCAACTGGGTGACTTGGCGGCCCCAAAACGTAACGACCAGACAGTCGTCGAGCTGGACGCTCACGATTGTTGTGTACTGACTGCACGAATTTCCGTGTACTGACTGCACAAAAATTCGTGTACTGACTGCACAAAAATCCTTGAAAGTGAGAAGGACACCAGCACTGAAAAGGCTCTTAGTGGCGGTGACCTGTTGTCTGCCCCACGCGAGATACCGTATTTGAAAGCACGGCGTGACAAGCGCTGACGAGGCTGGGCATCACCGTTCCGTAGGATGACAAGCTGGTTCGATTACAGGACGTCAGGCGGCTTCAACAACCACTGTGCTGGCGCCACCATCGGTCGACTTGAGCTTGCAGAGCTTCAACGGAACCGGAGCCGTCGAAGATGATGTCCGCCACCGCCGCCCGCTGCTCGGGGGTGGCTTGGGCGGCGATCCGTTGGCGAGCTTGTGGTTCCGGTAGGCCACGCCCGTTGACGAGCCGACTGAGGCGCAGGTCAGCCGGGGCTTCGACTACCAGCACGAGGTCGAAGTCGAGGGCCTGACCGGTTTCGATGAGCAAGGGGATATCACAGACCACCGCCGCTTCCCCCAGCTGCTCGGCGGCGGCCGCCAGATCTGCCATCTGGGCTGAAACCTGAGGATGGATGATGGCTTCCAAACGTTGACGGGCGGCTGGATCAGCGAAGACGACCGCCCCCAGGGCAGCCCGGTCAACCACCTCGTCCGACGTCATCACGGTCGGGCCAAAAATCTCGCCGACCTCACGCGCACCAGCCGAGCCCGGAGCGATCGCGGCGTGGGCCAACTCGTCCGCATCAAGCACGGTCAGCCCCAGTTGCCTCAACCGAGCTGAAACCACGGATTTCCCGGCCGCGATCGGCCCGGTCAGAGCGATCCGGAGCATCGGACAGCCACTCAGGCGACTCGCGGCACAGCCCCAAACCGCTCGACCGCCACCGCCACGGCGGCGTCACGGGCCGCACCAGCTTCGGCGTCGGTCAGGGTTCGGTCGGGCGCCCGGAAGCGCAGAGCGAAGGCCAGGCTCTTGTGACCCGGCTCAATCGGCGTCCCGGTGTAGACATCGAACAAGGCCAGCGATTCCAACAACTCACCAGCACCTTGTCGCAGCGCCGCCGCCACATCGGCCTGGGGCACATCGTTCGGCACGACCAGAGCGACATCTTCTTTCGCCACCGGGAAAGTCGACAGCGGTGGCAATTGACCGGCTCCGGGCGCCAAGGCCGTCAACTGGTCGAGATCGAGTTCAACCGCCGCCACCCGTTCCGGCAAGCCCCAGGACGCCAGCACCGAGGGATGAAGCTCCCCGGCGTAACCCACGACCTGATCTCCGACCAGCAATCCGGCGCAACGGCCAGGGTGCCACGGCGCCCGTGTCGCTGCCCGCCGGGACAGTTCCAGACCAATGGTCCGGGCGGCCTGATCGGCGAAAGCTAGGGCTTGTTGCCAACCGGCCGGCTCCGCTGTCCCAGCCCACCCAGCTGGACGCCAGGCCCCGGTCACGACCGCCGCTAAATGTCGCTGCTGGCTTGGCAAGGCCTGATTGATCTGATCGAGTTCGACCCGACTGGGCCGGTGATCAACCGACGGGATCGGCGCTTGGCCGATCGGACCGAAGAACGCCAGACCCTGTTCGTACAAGGCCAAATCGTCCAGCCCACGGGACCGGTTGCGATTGACCGCGGCCAATAAACCAGGCAACAACGTGGTCCGCAAAGCCGGGCTGGTTTCCGCCAGCGGATTGGCCAGTTCAACCAACTGACGCCGCTGGTCACCGTCCGGCACCTGGAGCCGATCCAAATCCGCCACCGAGCTGAAGGGGAATGAAATCACCTCGGTAAAACCGGCCGCCGGCAAGGCTTGATTAAGGGCCCACCGAATCCGCTGAGGCTTGGTCCGGCCCCGTCCAGCCGGGGCCAGCGGCACGACCGGCCGGATAACGTCGAAGCCGATCTTGCGGCCAACCTCTTCAACGTAGTCGTACGGGTCGCGCAGATCCGGCCGCCAGGTTGGCGGCGTCACGGTCAACCGAGGCCCCGGTTGAGCAACGCTCTCCCCCGCCCCAGTTGCCGCTTCGCTAACCGCAGCGTCAACCGCGGCTGACAACTCAACGGCACAACCTGAGGCGCGCAGAATCTCCACCACCTGGTCCGCCGACACCGGGTGTCCCAAAATCCGGCCTGGTAAATCGGCTGGCACGACTTGGCTCGGCATCGCCGGCACCGCGCCGGCCACGGTCACCCCAGGCAAGCGCCGGCCACCCGCCAACTCGACCAACAAGTCAGCCACCCGCAGGGCAGCACTGAAACCAGCCGCCGGATCGACGCCCCGCTCATAACGCCGGGAAGCTTCCGACGGCAGTTTGTGACGCTTAGCCGTTTGGCCGATCGAGATGGCGTCGAAATTGGCCGCCTCAATCAACACCCGGGTCGTGTCGGGAGCTAGTTCGGTCGCTTCGCCACCCATGACACCGGCCAGGCCGATCGCGCCTGAGTCGTCCGCGATCACCAGGTCGGTCGGGTCGAGTTTCCGCTTCGTCCCATCTAAGGTTGTCAGCGCTTCGCCCGGCTGGGCCTGTCGGACGACGATCTGCCCGCTCAAACGGTCGGCGTCGTAGCCGTGAATCGGCTGACCGGTTTCCATCATGACGTAGTTCGTGATGTCGACCGCCAGCGAACGCGAACGGATACCGACGTGACGCAGCCGTTGGACCAACCAACTGGGGCTAGGACGGGTTGGGTCGATGCCTTCAACCGTGATGGCCGTGAAAATCGGGCAAGCCGGCGACTCGATCCGGACCGGCCAGCCCTGGCTGACCGCCTCCGGTGGCGCCTGAATGATCGGATCGGTGAACGGGGCCCGAAAAGCCTGGGCCGTTTCCCGGGCCAAACCCCGAATCGACAGGCAATATCCCAAGTCCGGCGTGACGGCGATATCGAAGACCTCATCCGGCTGCACCAACAACGGCAAAGCCGGCTGACCCGGCTGCAGTGGCTGGCCGGCGTCATCGACCGGCGGCAAAACCATAATGCCGGCGTGATCGTCACCCAAGCCCAATTCGTCT
>JAISGZ010000050.1 GCA_031262845.1 Propionibacteriaceae bacterium
CGCTGTCGTACAGCGGCCGCCGCTCGGTTTCCAGTTCGGTCAGCCGTTGGCGGACATCGCCCAACAACAGTGGCCGTAAGGCTGTCAGGCCGGCCCGTCGGGTTGCCGTCGTAACCGAAACATCCAACCAGATGACGGTTTGGGAGGCCAGCAATTGCCGGTTTTCCGGCCGCAGGACCGCTCCCCCGCCAACCGAGATAACGGCCGACGACAGCGTCAGTGCTTGGCGCAGGGCTTCGGTTTCTAAGTCCCGGAAACTGTCCTCGCCTTGGTCGGCAAAAATCGCGCCGACCGGCTGACCCAGTTGTTGTTCAATCCAGTGGTCGGTGTCCCGGTGTTGCCAGCTCAGCCGGGCCGCCAGAGCTGTCCCAACCGAGGACTTACCGGCCGCCGGTAGCCCGATCAGAACTAACCGGGTCAGGCCTGATGGGGCGCCCGCCCCGAGATTGGGAGTGGCTGGTTCAGGCCTGGCCTCGGAGGTTGGTGCGGTCACGGCAACGGATTCCATTCGACCGGCAACAAGCCGCGTTCCTGTAACCGATCCCGGTAACGTTGAGCCGCCGAGCGGACCTCGGCCACACTGTCGCCACCGAATTTTTCGATCACGGCTTCGGCGATGACCAAAGCCACGACGGCTTCGGCGACCACCCCGGCGGCCGGTACAGCGCAAACATCCGACCGCTGGTGGTGAGCCTTGACGGCTTGTCCGGTCGTTACATCGACGGTTCGCAGGGCGTGTGGCACGGTGGCAATCGGTTTCATCGCCGCCGTCACACTGATCGTCTGACCGGTTGACAGGCCGCCTTCGATACCACCAGCTCGTCGGCTCAAACGGCTGATGCCACCAGCTTCGGCGGCCGGCGCCATTTCATCGTGAGCGGCCGAACCGGGTAACCCGGCCAAAGCGAAACCAGCCCCGATTTCGACGCCCTTGATGGCCTGAATCGCCATGACGGCTCCAGCCAGCCGGCCGTCCAGGCGCCGATCGGCTTGAACGTAAGACCCCAGTCCCGGTGGGCACCCCCAGACCAGCACTTCGACCACACCACCGAGCGTGTCGCCATCGTGTTTGGCCTGATCAATCCGGGCCTGCATAGCGGCACTCGCCACCGGATCGGCACAACGACACGGGTCGGCGTCAACCCGGGCCCGGTCGTCCCAGCTGATCGCCACCGGCTGGGCTCGGACCTGTTCAATCGCGACCACGTGGCTCAACACCCGGATGCCGAGGCTCTGGGCCAAGAAAGCCTGGGCGACGGCGCCGAGCGCCACCCGGGCGGCCGTCTCTCGAGCCGAAGCCCGTTCCAGCACTGGCCGGGCCTCGGGGAAATCGTATTTCTGCATCCCCGCCAGGTCGGCGTGGCCAGGGCGAGGTTTGGTCAGCGGAGCGTTGCGAGCGGTCTCCAACAGGCTCGGGTCGACCGGATCAGCCGACATCGTCTCGGACCACTTGGCCCATTCCGAATTGCCGATCTCAATCGCTACCGGCGAACCCAGGGTTTCACCGTGTCGCAATCCACTCAACAGGCGGACGGCGTCCTGTTCGAATTTCATGCGGGCACCGCGGCCATAGCCCAAACGACGGCGGGCCAAGGCCTCGCTGATGGTGCCGGAGGTCAACTGGACATGGGCCGGAAGTCCATCCATGACCGCCACAAGAGCGGGGCCGTGAGACTCACCAGCGGTGACATAACGCAACACAACGTCAGTCTCTCACGGGTGGACGCTGGAGTCTGGCTGACGCTCAGTTGGTGGTGTGTTGTCGCAGGTCACGGGACACGTTGCCATCCATTGAACGTGCGAACGACGCCGCGACTACCCCAGCCATCAGTCGGTGACCAGTGCCTGACATAAGACCGCGGCCGGACAAAACTGGCCTGTCATCTCCAGAATTTGGCCTTGGGCTTGGGCAATCAGCAAGTCACGGCCTGTCAAAACGGTCCGATTGGCCGCTTGAGCCGCGGCCATGAGCGGAGTTGGCCAGGGGTCGTAGAGGACATCGAAGATCACCGGGGCCGCCGCCACCAGCCGGGTTGCCAGATCTCCCGCCACCGCGGCCGGGACGGTTGAGATCACGACGTCGGCTGGCACCCAGACATCATCGAAAGAACGCCCGGTCACGGTCAGCCCCCAGCTCTCGGCGGCCGCTGTCAGGTGGTCGATCGCTTGAGCGTTGCGCCCGACGACTTGAGCCTGCGTACAGCCGGACCGCGCCATGGCGTAAAGCGCTGAGGTTGCTGTCGCCCCGGTCCCGACCACGAGCGCCGACCTAATGGGCGGCTGCTCGGGTTGATCAGTGCGAAGTACAGGATCGTCATTGGAAACCGATAAAGCGTTGGCCGTGGTATCAGTGTCATGGTGGACCTGAACGTCGATGGGATCGCTCCCAGCGGGATCGGTGTGCTGACGGACCTGAACGTCGGTGAGATCGCCGTCAGCAGTCTCGGCGTAGTAGCCGGCTCTTTCCTCAACACCCCCACCAGTCCCCGGTGCGGAACCAGCTGACCGAAAAATCGCCATCAAACCCGTGACATCGGTATTGCGGATGCGCGTCGTAGCCGGGTCCTGGGGCGACCCATCGAAGATCACGGTGTTGGCGACGCCGAGACTGCGCACGATGTCATCGGGTTGACCCCAATCGACAATGGCACTTTTCAGCGGCATGGTGCAGGACAAGCCCCGCCAGCGATCATCCAATCCGGCCCGGAAGGCCGGCAGTTCGGCCACCGTCAACTGATGGCGTTCGTATTGCCAATTCAGCCCCAGCCAGGCGTAAGCCGCCCGGTGTAACCGGGGTGACAAGGAGTGGGCGATCGGTGAGCCGAGAACGGCACACCGCCGAACCGTGTCGGTCACGAACACCCAGGCGGTTGACCGTTGTCAGCACACCATTCGCGGAATTGAGCCACCAGGACGTTGAAGTCCTCTTCATTCGAGGCAAAACCTGTCTCGCCGGTGTAGAGGTCGGTTGTCGTCCAATAGATCCAATCGCCCTGAGCCGGATGTAAGGCCGCCGACAAGGCCGCTTCGCCGGGACTGCCGATCGGTGTGGCCGGCAAACCGGGGTTGGTGTAGATGTTGTACGGCAAACTGGCGTCCCGCTGCGAGTCAATCGTGATCGGATCGTCGTACGGTGTCCCGGTGGCTTGGAGGCGGCCGTAGCGGAAAGCCGATTCGACCCCGAGCGGCATGTCGATCGCCAGCCGGTTGTAAATCGCCCGGGCGACCTTCGGCCGGTCGGCGTCGCGGGAGACTTCTTTTTCGATCAGACTGGCGACGATGACGATGTCACGCGGCGTCAAACCGAGAGCAGCAGCGCCGTTGACCAAATCCAGTTGTTCAGCTTTGTTCTCGAAATTCACGACCGTACTGCGGAGAATTTCGGTCGCGTCCTCGGATAATTCGTAGGTGTCGGGGAAAATAAAGCCTTCGAGATTGCCGTTGGCCCAATCCGGCAACCCGATCGCCACCGGGTTGGCCGCGGCGGCATCGAAATCTTCGACTGTCAATTCCGAACTCGCCACCAGTTCCGGTTTAATCTCGTCTTGCCAACGCCAACCCTCTTTGAGGATGACCTTGATCGTGACCCGATTGGCTGGGTCCAAGAGGTAATCGAGAGCGGTTCGGCTGGGCCAGCGGGTTTTCATTTCGTAGTGGCCGTGTTGGAGGACCAATTGGGCCGTACTATTCGATTGGAGGTCGTCGAATTCATCCATGAAAGTCTCGGCGGAAGCGATCACGCCTCGAGCTTCAAGAATGTCGGCTGAGCGTTGCCAGGTGGCGCCGTTGGGAATTGTCACCATGACGGTCTCGTCGCCGTCGCCGGCATAGTCTTCGCGTTGATTCCAATCCTGGTACCAGCTGTAGGCCTTGAAACCGACGAAGCCCACGCCGCCGATCAATATCACCAGGCTGACCAAGACGGCAATACCACTTTTGACCCGTTGGTTGGGAGTCGGATCGCCCGATCTCATAGGTTCTCCTTAGTTGTCGGCGTGTCCGCCGAAATCGTCGCTACCTCCAGCGGCCAGGCCACCGCTTGGCCGGCTCGTTCAGCCGCTAGCACGGTCTCCAAGATAGCGACTGCCGCCTGTTGATCGACAATTTGCCGCTGCTGCTTGGACGTCCGGCCCGCGGCCCGAAGTTTGTCGGCCGCTTCGGCCGAGGTTAATCGCTCGTCGACGAACCAGACGGCGACTCCTAGGCGGGTCGCCAAATCGGGCGCCAGCGCGGCGATCCGCTGGGCCGCCAAACCCGGTTCACCGGCCAAGGTCAGGGGGTAGCCGAGGATCAGCCCGACCGGTTCGTAGTCCGCCACAATGGCGGCTAGCTGAGCCCACGGGTCGGCCGCCGCCACCGTCGCCACCGGGAAAGCCAACTGCCCGAACCGGTCACAGGCCGCGACCCCGATTCGCCGCTCCCCCCAGTCGAGCGCCACCCGGACGCCGGCCGGCATCGGCTGCGCTGCGGTCATCTCGGGGCGTCGTCTCGGTTCGCCAGCCGCATCAGCTGGTGGCCAAACTGGTGGCGATGGTGTCGAGCGCCGCCTGGGCCGCCGCCGGTTTCGTACCACCGCCCTGGGCCAAATCGGCCTTGCCACCACCGCGGCCGCCCAGTATCGCCGCCGCCGGGCCAATCAGAGCCCCGGCGCTGTGACCCTGGGCTCGGGCTGCTTCGGTCGTCGCCACCACGATCGTCGGCTTGTCACCGGCCACCCCGATCAGGGCCACGACCGCCGCCGTATTACCCAATTGGCCCCGCAATTCGGTCGCCAGCGAGCGCAATTCGTTCCCACTGTGGTTGACCACCACCCCGAGATAGGTCAAATCACCCACGGTCACGGCCTGGGTCAACAAACGTTTGGCTTCCGCCGCCGCTTGTTGAACGGTCAGATCGGTGATCGTCTTCTCGGCCTGCTTCAACTGGGTCAGCAACTTCCCGATCCGTTCGGGCAATTGGTCCGGCTGGACCTTCAACAGTTCGGTCAGCTGAGCGACTATCGCTCGCTCAGCCGCCAGATGGTCAAAGGCATCGGCCGACACCAGGGCTTCGACCCGGCGGACGCCCGAGCCAACCGACTGTTCGCCCAACAGGGTCAACAGACCGATCTGACCGGATTGGGCGACGTGGGTTCCGCCACACAGTTCGCGCGACCAAGGGCCGCCGATTTCGACCATCCGAACGACCGAACCGTATTTCTCGCCGAACATCGCCATCGCCCCGAGGGCTTGGGCTTCGGTCAGTGGCAGCTCTCGCGTCGTCACCGGCAGTTCATCCCGGATGGCCTCATTCGACTGGCCTTCAACTTCGGCCTTGAGGTCGTCGCTCAGCCCCGAGGTGGCCGAGAAATCGAACCTCAGGTAGCCCGGCTTGTTGTACGACCCAGCCTGGGTCGCAGTCGGGCCCAGTAAGCGACGTAGGACGGCATGGACCACGTGGGTCGCCGAATGGGCTTGACTAGCCCCAAAGCGGGCCGCCGCGTCGACCGTCGCCTGAACAACTTGCCCGACTCGGAGCTGACCGTCGACGACGATGCCACGGTGAACGATCAAGCCGGCGACCGGCTTCTGGACGTCGACGACATCGACGACCGAACCGTCACTGGAACTGATCCGTCCACTATCGGCGTCTTGACCGCCGGCTTCGGCGTAGAACGGCGTCTGAGCCAGGACAACTTCGACTTCGTCACCGGGAGTCGCGGTCTCAACCAAGACACCGTTTTTGATCAGGCCGAGCACCGTCGTCTCGGACTCAAGATCGGTGTAACCGATGAAATGGGTTTCCCCCACACGGCGCAACGTGGCGTAGGCCTCGGTTGAGGTCATCTGCCCCTTACGCCGTTGGGCGTCGGCTTTGGCCCGAGCTTTCTGTTCCGCCATCAGGCGGTGGAACTGGGACTGATCGACCGTGATGCCCTGTTCAGCCGCCATCTCCAACGTCAAGTCGATCGGGAAACCGTAGGTGTCGTGCAATTGGAAGGCCTGGTCACCCGGCAAAACCTGGTCCTGGCGCTGGCGCACTTGGGCCACCGCCAAGTCGAACAATTTGCTGCCATCGGTCAGCGTGCGCCGGAAACTGGTCTCTTCGTTGTACGCCAAGTCGGACACCCGCGGCCACTGGTCGTGAATCTCGGGATACGACGCCACCATGACATCACGCGACACCGGTAGTAACTCCGGCAGAACCGGATCGGTCACACCGAGCATTCGCATTGACCGGATCAC
>JAISGZ010000186.1 GCA_031262845.1 Propionibacteriaceae bacterium
CGGGATACGACGCCACCATGACATCACGTGACACCGGCAATAACTCCGGTAGAACCGGATCGGTCACACCGAGCATCCGCATCGACCGGATCACCCGGCGCAGCAACCGCCGCAAGACATAACCCCGGCCTTCGTTGCCCGGTGTCACCCCGTCGGTCAGCAACATCAGCGAACTGCGGACGTGGTCGGCCACCACCCGCAACCGGACGGCATCGATCGGATCGGCGTGATATTCCCGGCCCGATAGTTCAACCGCCCGGGCGATAACCGGCCAGACCTCGTCGATTTCGTACATATTGTCTTTGCCCTGTTTAAGCAAAGCCACCCGCTCCAGGCCCATCCCGGTGTCGATGTTCTTGCGTGGCAAAGGACGGGCGACGTCGAAATCGTCCTTGGCCCGGACCTGGGACAGCTCTTCCTGCATGAAGACGAGGTTCCAGATTTCCAAGAAACGGTCTTCATCGGCCTCGGGGCCACCATCCCGGCCAAATTCCGGTCCCCGGTCGATGTAGATTTCCGAACACGGACCGCCCGGACCGGGTACGCCCATATTCCAGTAATTGTCTTTCAGCCCCCGCTGCTGAATTCGCTGGCGCGGCAAACCGATCTGGGCCCAGAGATCGATCGCCTCATCATCACCGGTCAGACAGGTCACCCAAACCCGCTCCGGATCAAATTCCAAATTGCCGTCGGCTTCGCTGCCAGTGACAAATTCCCAGGCCATGGCAATTGCCTCGGGCTTGAAATAGTCACCGAACGAGAAATTGCCATTCATCTGGAAAAACGTGCCGTGGCGCGTGGTTTTCCCGACCTCATCGATATCGAGCGTCCGGACACATTTCTGGACACTGGTGGCGCGCCGGAAAGGCGCCGGTTCGGTACCGACAAAGTACGGTTTGAACGGCACCATACCGGCGTTGACAAACAACAAGGTCGGGTCGTTGTACAACAGTGACGCCGACGGCATAACGGTGTGGTCGTGGCGCGCGAAATAGTCCAGGAAGCGGCGCCGAATTTCAGCGGTTTGCATAGTCTCTTCTCTCAATCCCCCAGCTGCGGCGCGAACGAATCGGGCGTTTCCGTCGCCAAACCAGCCTGCTGACGTAAATCAACTTCGGCTTGGCGCCGGGCCAGCCCAAAGTCGTGAGCCAGCGTCCGAGCCTGCGACCACCAATGACTGCCCTTGGCCGTAGCCTGGTCGAGAATACCTCCCGGTGTCGCCCGCTGGAGCAGGCGACGGCCTTGGACCACTACCACCACGGTCAGGCCAACACCGAGGCCAAACCACATCAGCCGTGACATCGCTCAGTCCTGCTTCCGGCGGAAAACCCGTTTGGCCGCCACACTGAGGGACTTCAACTTGATGAACGGCACGATGACCGTGTCGGCGACCAAGCGCGACACCCGCGAGGCGTTGCCGGCGACATCACGAATATGGCCCGACATGGCCGCCACGTCTTCGGTCACGACCGCCAGTTTGCCGAGTTCATCATTGGTGGCCTCGACCGTGCCTTCGAGCGAGTCGATGACGGGCAAGGTTTCATCGGTCAGTTGTTGAACCGACGTCTGGAGTTGGCCGAAGACCCGGGCCAGTTTGACCAGCGGGTAGCCGATGAAAGCGGCCGCCAACAGGACGGCCAGGGCGGCCGTGAAACCGGCGATGTACTTGAGGCCGTCACCGGCCCAGTACCACAACAGGTAGCCAACGGCGATGGCTGGGCTAAGCGCGATCAGGCCGCCGACTACGTAAAGCAGCAGGCGTAGTAGCTCGCCGATCCGGCTGGCCGCCGGGGATGGGGTCCGGCGGTTGAGGCTCTCAGTAGCCACCCCCAGGGTTGACTCAGTCATCAGATCGTCCCTCTCCAGCGTCCGCAGTTCGCTCGGTCGTAACCCATCGGTCCTCATTTCGGCTTGATTCACTGGCGGCCAAGCCTAATACCGACACCCCGGTTCTTCTTTCGTTCGCCGCCGCCAGGGCGGACATCAGACCAGGGCTGGGGACCTCACCGGGGACCGCGAATACGTCAATCCTTCTCAGGGGGCAATTTTCCGTACGCAAAAATCGGAGCGACAGAACACCGGTTCATTCGTGGCCTAGTAACTGATCAATGACAGCCAAGCGTTCCTGAATTTGAGCTTCGTAGCCGTGGTCGGTCGGTTCGTAGTAGCGCACCCCGACCAGGTCATCGGGCAGATATTGCTGGGCGGCGACGGCGTGGGGCCAGTCGTGGGCGTAGCGGTACTCGACCCCGTGACCGAGCCGGGCCGCGCCGGAGTAGTGGGCATCCCGCAGGTGGGCCGGAACCCGGCCACCCCGTCCCTGGGCGACATCGGCCATGGCCTGATCGATGGCCCGAATAACAGCGTTCGATTTCGGCGCCGTGGCGCAAGCGATGACGGCCTCGGCCAAATTGAGCCGGGCTTCGGGCAAGCCGATCAGCTGGACTGCTTGGGCGGCGGCGACACACAGTGGCAGGGTTTGGGGAGCCGCCAAACCGATGTCCTCACTGGCCAAGATAATCAGTCGCCGGGCGATGAACCGGGGGTCCTCTCCGGCGCTCAACATCCGGGCTAGGTAGTGCAATCCGGCCTGGACATCCGACCCCCGGATCGATTTGATGAAAGCCGAGATGACGTCGTAGTGTTCATCGCCGTTGGCGTCGTAGCGGACCGCCGCCCGGTCAACCGCCTGTTCAACCAGGGCGCTGGTGATGATGTCGGTCCCAACAGCCTCAGCGCCGGCCGCCGCCGCCTCCAGATAGGTCAGGACCCGGCGAGCGTCGCCACCGGCCAGTTGGATCATCTGGTCCCGAGCCGCGGGCTCAATCGTGAACAGCCCACCGTCGGCCGTCCGCAAACCGCGCTCATCGGTCAGCCCCCGATCAATCAGGGTCGACAAATCGGCCGCTGTCAAGGGCTCCAGGGTCAGCAACAACGACCGTGACAGCAGTGGAGCGATGACCGAGAAACTGGGATTTTCGGTAGTAGCCGCGATCAGCGTCACCAGCCGGTTTTCGACCGCCGGCAGGAGGACATCCTGCTGCGTCTTGGAAAAACGATGGACTTCGTCGATGAACAGCACGGTCGGTCGGCCATGGGCCAACTCGGTTCGAGCGGTCGCCAATTCGGTCCGTAGTTCCTTGACACCGCTGGTGACCGCCGAGAGCTCGACGAAACGGGCTCCAGTCGAGTGGGAAACCACCGCCGCGATCGTGGTTTTCCCCACCCCCGGCGGCCCCCACAGAAAGACCGACATCGGTTGGCCTTCGACCAACCGGCGCAGTGGCGAACCCGGTGTCAGCAGTTGGGCTTGGCCGACAATTTCGGACAGCGTCCGCGGCCGCAAGCGGACGGCCAGCGGCGCTCGATCGGGCACGGTGTGCAAGGAACCCGAGGCCGCTGGCTGGCGGCCCGGCGCGATGTTGCCAAATAGGTCCTCGGTCACGCTGTGAGCTTAGCGAGCGACTCGCTGCAGGTCACGATCGGCGAAGTGGTGCAATCTGCCGAATCTTTGGGTAAGCTCTCAAATAGTTCTTGATGAAACCTTGACGAATAGTCGAAGATAGAGCTATAGTAATATCGTTGACGTTGACGAAATCCGTTGGCGTTCACGAAAGGAGAACACTATGTTCGCCTCCGACAGCGATGGGGACGGTCGTCACCGCACCCACTTTCACCATCATCACCACCGGCCGTGTGGCCATATGCCATCACCACTGGTAGCCATGGGGCGCGGTGGCGGCTTTGTGCCAGCTCCTCCGCCCATTCCCGGCTTCGTTCTCAACGGCCGCTGGGGTGGTTACATCCGGGCCGGCCTGGGACACGCCCGGGCCAAAAGGGGTCTGCTCCGGCAATCCATCCTCGTGCTTCTGACCGAGGAACCCCGCAATGGTTATCAAATCATCACGGCGCTCAACGAACGGACCTATGGTGCGTGGCAGCCGAGCCCGGGAGCGGTCTATCCCTGCTTGCAGCAGTTGGCCGACGAAGGCTTGGTCGAGCCCGTGGATTTGGACGGTCAGAAGTCCTATCA
>JAISGZ010000207.1 GCA_031262845.1 Propionibacteriaceae bacterium
TTTCGGCGGCGGCTAGCGCGGTTTCGGCGGCTTCGTAGGCTTCCATGGCCTCCAACTCGAGGTCTTCCAAGGTGACGATACGAGTCTTCAGGTGTTCGATTTCGTCGATCATGCCGGTCAGGGCTTTGGCGTCGAGCGTGCCGTCCTTGACCCGTCGTTCGTTCCGGGCCAGGCGGTCTTTGACTGGTCCGACATCGGCTTCGGCTTTGTCCCGGGCGGCGGCCGCATCCGACACGGCGGTGCGGGCGGCGATGACGTTGTCCTGACTGCTGCGGTGCTGGCCGGCCAAGGTTTCGATGGTCTGATGAACCGGCAAAGTCTGGACGCGTTGCTCAAGCTGAGCGATCGCGGTATCAACCGCTTGCAAGTCCAACAACTGCCGTTGGACCGCCGGATCAGCTTTCATAACCGGCCTACTTTCATGACATTGCCTCCTGTGGCTGCGCTTGACCAGACTATGGCCACCTCATTCAAGACCCCGGGTCGGCGCTGCCGCTCATCGTAGTCGAACCACAGTTAACACTGGTCACAGATGCAGCGCGTCAGTGACCGACCGAGTTACCGTCTCATCGCTCATGGCGGTGTGTGTGATTGTGATGGCGATGAGAAATGATCACGGAGTAAGTCTTCACTGGTTACGAGCTCGCAGCCGCGCCATCATCTCGTCAATCGTGGTCCCCTGCTCTGGTTGATCTCGAAAATCGGCGATGATTTGGTCCAGATGAGTTCGAAGTTCCGAGCCAGTCATATGAGGCAAGACGTCATCTGGCGCGGCCGGATAGATCGGCTCATTCCAGGCAGGCTCAGCACTCATACATTCAGTGTAAATGGCTGTTTTTCAGTGGAAAACCACGCCTCTGCAACGGGCTAGGCATCGTAGATATGACGGTTGGTGCCGCTGAACTCGCACCAGCAGTGACCGTCGGTTGCACTCATATTATGGTAGAATGCACTCGGTTATTCACGTTATCAACATCATTCGAGGTGCGATATGGCATCAACGACATTGACTGTTCGTATGGATTCTGATCTCAAAGCACAAGCAGAGAAGATCTTTCACTCGATGGGTTTGAACTTTACGACCGCTTTCACGATCTTCACTCGTCGTGTGGTCCAAGACCGCGAGATTCCTTTCACTATCAAGGCTGAGGAAGCGGACCCGTTTTACGACGAGGCCAATCAGCGTCATCTCAAGCAAGTGCTGGATGAAGCTAGGAATGGGCACGGTCTTATCACCAAGACGATGGATGAGCTTGAAATGATGGCTCGTGACTGATCTCCGCTTCCATCCGGAGGGCTGGGACGACTATCTCTACTGGCAGTCCCAAGACAAACGGACTTTGCGGCGAATTAACGCTCTCATCCAAGCCGCGCTCCGTGAGCCGCGCGACGGTATTGGTCAGCCCGAAGCCTTACGAGGTGATCTTGCTGGGGCTTGGAGTCGGCGTATTGACAAGGAAAACCGCATTGTTTATTTGATTGAGGATGATGCCATCGTCATTATTTCCTGCCGCGGTCACTACTCTGATCACTAGAGTCTCTGCAGATTCAAGCGCGAGCAACGGAGGGCATTGACAGCCGACCCGCGATCATCGGCGAACCAAAACGAGCCTTCCCTGGCTCTTTCCCGGCTGACCGGGTGAGCGGTCGAGTAGGGTGAAACCGTGGCACAACCAAGCCCGGGAGATCTGGCCCGGTGGGGTTTTCTCGACGCAAAGAAGGCGGCGGCAGCAGCGATGGAGCTGGAGCCGCTGGGGAGCGAGCGGGCGGCCCAATTGACGGCGTTGTGTGGCCGGGCGGCCGACCCCGACCAGGCGATTAAGGCTTTGGCGGCCTTGGTGCCGTGCGCGGAACAACTGGCCCAGGTGCTGGCCGATGAAGCGGCGCGGGGACGTTTGATCGCGATCTTGGGGGCGTCGGCTGAACTGGGGCAGTGGTTGACCCGGCGGCCGGACGAATTGGCGGTCTTCCTGGAACCAGGGCAGCGGGTCGAAGCGGCCCGGATATCGGCCGATCTGTTGGCGGCAGTCGGTTTGGGTACGGCCGGAGAACCATTCGACGCTGCTTCCACGAGCAGTCAAGCTCTTCCAGAATCAGGGCCAACCCCGGACAGGAAACGAGAGAACGAGTCTCATCACCCGTTGCCGAACGACTTGCAAGGATCCAAATCGGCTCCGGAAGTAGAGCGTGAGGACGCCGGGTCTCACCAACCGTTGTCCAATGACGTACTAAGGCCACAGACGGCCACCGGTACGAAACCTCTTTCCCCGGAAGATGCCCTTCGCCAGGCTTACCGGCGTCACGTGATGCGGATCGCCGCCCGTGACCTGACCGCTCCCGACCCGGCAGCGATCTTGGAAGACATCACGGGGGAGTTGTCCGATCTGGCCGATGCCGTGATTCAGGCGGCCTTGGCGCTGGCTCAAACCAGGGTGCCGAAGGCCGACCTTGTCCGGTTGGCAGTCATCGCCCTTGGTAAAACTGGGGCTCAGGAACTCAACTACATCTCCGACGTCGACGTGCTCTATGTCGCCGAACCGACCTTGGACGAGGCCGGACAGCCGGTTGAGGTGGACGCCACGACCGTAGCCACTCGGGTAGTGACAACGTTGATGACGATCATTTCGGGCACCACCGCGGCCGGTACGATCTGGCCGATCGACGCCAACCTGCGACCGGAGGGAGCCGCCGGACCATTGGTCCGTTCACTGGCGGCGATGGAGCGCTACTACGAACGCTGGGCGGAAAACTGGGAGTTCCAGGCGATGCTGAAAGCCCGGCCGGCGGCCGGTGACCGTCAACTCGGCCAGGATTTCGTCGATCTCGTCAGCCCACTGGTCTGGCGGGCCGCTCAACGGCCCGACTTCCTTAGCCACAGCCAAGCCATGCGCCAACGAGTCGTCGACCACATCCCGGCCAAAGAAGCCGATCGGGAAATCAAACTCGGTCGCGGCGGTCTGCGGGATACGGAATTCTCGGTCCAACTCCTGCAACTTGTTCACGGCCGAAACGACCAACGTCTCCGACTGCGAGCCACCCTGCCGGCTCTGCGTGAGCTGACGAGTCACGGTTACATCGGCCGGGCCGACGGCGCGACGCTGAACCAGGCTTATCGGTTTCAACGGTTGCTCGAACACCGGGCCCAGCTGTGGAGCCTGAAACGAACCCATCTGATGCCAGAAGCGACGGACCAGCCAGGGCTACGCCGGTTGGCCCGGTCGGTAGGTCTTGTTTCTGCGGCGGATGTGACCGGGCGCTGGCAAGAGTCAACCCGACAGGTCCGGCGGCTCCACCAGCGAGTCTTCTACTCACCACTGTTAGCGGCCGTCAGCCGGATTCCAACTGATGAAGCCCGCCTGACGCCGGAAGCGGCCCGTGACCGGCTCCAAGCCCTCGGTTACGCCGACCCGGCGGCCGCTCTCCGCCACATCGAAGCCTTGACGACCGGGCTCAGCCGGCGAGCCGAAATCCAGCGTCAGCTGCTGCCGGCCATGCTCAGTTGGATCGCCGAGGGCCCGAACCCGGATATGGGTTTGCTGGCTTTCCGCCAAGTGTCCGACGCTCTTGGTAACACGCCTTTCTATCTCCGGGCTTTACGTGACGAGGGTGCAACGGCTGAACGCCTAGCCAGAGTTTTGTCGTCTTCACGCTACGTCGGTCGCTTACTGCTGCACGAACCGGCCAGTGTCGAGTTGCTGGCCCACCCGGAAATCGCGCCCATCAAACCTCGATCAGTGCTGGTCACGGAGATGACCTCGGTCGTCAGTCGCCACACCGGGGCTGGAACCACGGCTGGACCGGTGACGGCGAAGTCGGCAGCGACGACGGACGTGGCTCAGGTCAGTTCAACGCGATCGGAGACAACATCCCGCACCGCGCCGCTCGAAGGTCACGGTCCGGCCGCCAGCCCTGAACCGACGCAACGTGCGGGCAGTCCGGATCCGGCCGCTGTGCAATCGGCCGGTGCGGCTTTACAGACGGTTCGACGGCGTGAACTGCTTCGGGTGGCGATGTCGGATTTGTTGGCTGAGGCCGATATCCGCCGGGTTGGCCGTGAGTTGTCCGATATCACCGACGCCTCGATCGAAGCGGCGCTGACCGTGGCTCAGCGGCTTATTCCCGAGACGCCGGCGATGGCGATCGTGGCACTCGGCCGATGGGGTGGCGGTGAGATGAGTTACGCCTCCGACGCCGATTTGATCTACGTCGTCGAAGACGGCGCCGACGCTGCGGCGATGCGCCAAGCGGCGGCCGTGGTCACGCTGATGCGGCGACTACTGACGACGACCGGCCCAGACCCCGGGCTCGAATTGGATGCCGATTTGCGGCCGGAAGGTAAAGACGGCCCGATCGTGCGGACACTGTCGTCGTACCGGGCCTACTACGATCGCTGGAGTTCACCGTGGGAAGCCCAAGCTCTCATCCGGGCCCGCATCGGTGCTGGTCAGACGGATTTGGGGCAAGCCTTCCTGGACATCATCGACCCCTTGCGTTACCCCGACGGTGGCGTCGGCGACGATCAACTCCGACAGATGCGTCAGCTCAAGAGCCGGATGGAAAATGAGCGTCTACCCCGTGGGCGAGCCCGTGACCACGTCAAACTCGGGCGCGGTGGTCTGACCGATGTCGAGTGGACGATTCAACTGTTCCAGCTCGACCAGGCTTACGCCGTCCCAGGTCTGAAAACCACATCGACCCTGGGCGCCCTGGCGGCCGCTCAGGAAGCTGACCTGGTGACAGCCGAGGAAGCCGAAGCCCTATCCCAAGCCTGGCTGCTGGCCAGCCGCATCCGCAACGCCATCATGTTGCTGCGGGACAAAGCTTCCGATGCCCTGCCGACTGACTCCTTCCAAGCCGCCCAAGTCGCCGAACTGCTCGGTTTCGGCAAGGGTGGCGCCTCCCACCTCAGCGAAACCTGGGGCCAAACCGCCTTAAAGGCCAAGAAAGTCGTCGACCACCGTTTCTGGGGCGAAGAGTAAATTTCAAGCCCAAATGGTTCGCTTCGTCGGCGTGTCGTGACCATTTTGGCTTGAAATTTCG
>JAISGZ010000231.1 GCA_031262845.1 Propionibacteriaceae bacterium
TTCGTCGAGTTCATTCCAGTTCTCCCGGACCTTGTCGAACACAACCACGGTGTCGTACAGCGAATAGCCGAGAATCGTCAAGACACCAGTCAAGGTGGCCGGCGTGACCGTAAACCCGACCCAGGCGTAGACGCCGACCGTGACAATCAAGTCATGGAGCAAACAGGCAATGGCGGAGATCGCCATTTTGCCGTAGCGGAAATAGAGCCAGATCAGAGCCGACACCAAGACCAGGAAGACCACCAGGGCCCAGGCCGCTTTGGTCGTTACCTCTTGACCCCAGGAAGCACCGATCTGGTCGTAGGCGACATCCTCAGACGCCACTCCCGCCGCCTGACCAATCGCGGTCCGAACGGCGATCTGCTCATCGGCATCAAGCGACCGGGTTTCAATCGACACCCTGGTCGAACCGACCGTGGTCACCGTCGGGCTGAGATTACCGACGCCGGAACTCTCGACGGCGTCACGGAACGTCCCCACCGTGTCATCGGTGACGGCCGACACATTGACCTGGAACTTCGAGCCACCTTTGAACTCGATCCCCAAGTCCAAACCTCGAATGACCAAGCCCAACAGGCAGATGACGAGGACGAAAGCGGAAAAGCCGTACCAGATTTTGCGGTTGCCGACGAAGTCGTAGGAGACCTGGCCGGTCCACAGCCGATGGACCAAGCCGCCCGCTGGTTTGGTGGCTGGCTGGTCAGGCGCAGTGACAGTTGCCTCGGTCATATCAGGCCTCCTTTCCGGCGGTCGCCAGTCGTCGGCGGGGACGTGGTCGCCGGGTCGTGGACGCTCCCAAGTGTTCGCTTTCCAAACCCGACCACTTCTTGCCTTGGCCGAAGAACTCGGTCTTGACCAGCAAAGAGATCATCGGCTTGGTGAAGAAGAAGATCATCGCCATATCGATCAGGGTTGACAGACCCAAGGTAAAGGCGAAGCCCTGGACGGCCCCGATCGACAAGATGTACAGCACTACGGCTGACAACAAGGAGACGGCGTCGGCCACGATGATCGTCCGCTTGGCCTTGGTCCAACCGGTTTCGACGGCCGTTCGGATACTGCGACCCTCGCGGGCCTCGTCTCGCACCCGTTCGAAGAAGATGACGAAGGAGTCGGCGGTAATCCCGATGGCGACGATGACACCGGCCAAACCGGGCAGGCTGAGGGCCAGGCCAAGTGATTCACCGAGCAGCACCAAGACCACGTAGGTCAGGACAGCGGCCACCGCCAGCGACGCCACCACGACCAGGCCGAGACCGCGGTAGTACAAGAAACAGTAGGCGACGACCAGCAAGAGGCCGATACCACCAGCGATCAGACCGGCCGTCAGCTGATCAGACCCCAGACTGGCCGACACGTTCGAGACATTGCCCAACTCGAACGACAGCGGCAGAGCGCCGTAGTTCAACACTGTCGCCAGTTGCCTGGCCGAGGTTTGGGTCATGTCGCCGCCACTGATCTCGGCCCGGCCATCGGTGATGGCGGCGTTGGTCCGCGGGGCTGACATGACGTAACCATCGAGCACGATGGCGAATTGATTGAGTGGTTCGGTTTGGCTGACTAATTCCGTGGTGGCTTCACCGAACAACTTGGTACCGAGGGTGTCGAAGGTCAGTGTGACGACGTAGCCCAACTGACCGGAGGGGATGCCGTAGGCGGCTTCAGAGACCCGCTCACCTTCGATGATGGTCGGCCCGAGCAGATACTTCTGTTGGTAATTGGCGGCCCGCATCTCGTCGTTCAGAGAGTCATCGGCCATACAGGTCATGAGCGGTTGGTCCCAGACCTCAGGGAACGGGTCCCCACACTGGTAGTCACTGAAATCCGACGTGTCGTCGTCGGTTGGTTCCCAGGCCATGAACTCTTGGAACATGGTTTCCCGGGCGGCTTCGTCGGTCGGCAGTTCGTGCGTCGGCTCGGTCGGACGGTCGCTGGCGATCTCCTCGGGGACGGCCGGGAAGGCCGTGGCGATCGTCGGGTCCTCGGTTGTCGTCTGGACGGCTTCGGTTTGATAAACCCGACGGAACTGCAGTTGGGCGGTCGTGCCGACCATGTCGACCAGCTCATTCGACTGCACATTCGGCACCGCGACGACGATCTGATTGTCACCGGACACCGTCACGGTCGACTCGCCGACCCCGAGTGAGTTGACACGCTGCTCAATGATCGACCGGGCTTGGGCCAAGCTTTCTGGATCGATTTGGCCTGAGCCGGAGGTGTTTTGAGCCGTCAACGTGATCGTCGTACCGCCGGACAGATCAAGGCCGAGCTTGGGCGTATGCACCCCCGACAGCAACATGGTCAAGCAGAGCAACACCAAAACAACAAAGAAAGCGATGAGCGTGACGCCGGGACGACGGCGTGACGGGGTCGAAGTAGCCACGGTAATAGGTAGTCCTTGGACGAAATTAGCGTTGAGGGGTTTCGGGTTGGGAATCGGTCGAGGCCGAGTCGCCGGTCTCCGACGGGCTGACGGCCGACTCGGCTACCTCAGCCACCTCGACCAATTCCGGTGAGGCCACCGACTGCGCCTCGTCGGAACTAGCGTCGGCCGTCAAACCGGTCTCATCATCAACCGCGTCGGCGTATTCGAATTCCTCTTCATCACCGGTCGCGACCTTGGCCACCGCCCGCCGCAGCACGGTCAGATCGACCCCCGGCGAAATTTCGATGATGACTTGTTTGTCACCGAGGTGACGGATGGTGCCGTAGATACCCGAGGTCAACATGACCCGACTACCAACCGACAGGGAGTCCATCATCTCCTGTTGCTTTTGTTGCTGTTTCCGAGCCGGCCGGACCATCATGAAATAGATCACGACAATGAAAAGGGCGATGATAAGAAACATCGTAATCTGGTCCATAGTGCCTCTTTCGACAAGCTAGGTATCAGGCCATCCTCGCCAACGGCCGGGCCTAGCTTAGTGGTGTCGGCTCATTTCGCTGAATCGAACCGCTGGCCAAGCGACAGACCACTGTCCGCCGCTGGTCGATCTTTGAGCCCCGCCGACTGTGATCGACCTGGCCACCGAGCCGCCAGCGATCAGGCCAAGGCGGTTCCTCAAGCCCTGAACAAATCCGCCGGTCCGGGCGGTGTCAAGCCTAAATGCCGGAAACCAGCGGCAGTCGCGACCCGGCCCCGGGGGGTGCGCATGAGGAAACCCAGCCGGACCAAGAACGGTTCCGCCACCTCGGCCACGGTTTCCGTCTCTTCCCCGACCGCGATCGCCAGCGTCGACAGTCCCACTGGCCCGCCGGCGAATTTCTGGCAAATGGCCGAGAGGACTTCACGGTCGAGCCGGTCCAGCCCCAGCCGGTCGACTTCGAACAGATCCAAGGCGGCCGCCGCCACCTCAGCGGTCACCTGGGTTTGGCCGTGGACCTCGGCATAGTCCCGGACTCGGCGCAGTAACCGGTTGGCGATCCGGGGCGTGCCCCGGCTGCGGCTGGCGATGACGGCGGCGGCCGAGTCATCGACGTCCACATTCAAGACCGTGGCCGAGCGGTGAATAATCCGGTCCAGGTCGGCGGCGGCGTAATAATCCAACTGAGCGGTAAAGCCGAACCGGTCCCGCAGCGGCCCCGGCAACAAACCGGCCCGCGTCGTCGCCCCGACCAGAACAAAGGGCGGCAACTCCAAGGGGATCGCCGTCGCCCCCGGTCCCTTGCCGACCACCACGTCAACCCGGAAATCCTCCATCGCCAGGTAGAGCATCTCTTCGGCCGGCCGGGCCATGCGGTGAATCTCGTCGAGGAAGAAGACCTCGCCCGGCGTCAGCGAACTGAGAATGGCCGCCAAATCACCAGCGTGTTGGATCGCCGGACCCGAGGAAATCCGCAGCGGCACCGCCATTTCGGTGGCGATGATCATGGCCAACGTGGTTTTCCCCAAGCCGGGTGGACCTGATAGAAGTACGTGA
>JAISGZ010000045.1 GCA_031262845.1 Propionibacteriaceae bacterium
CAGCAAGTGGCCGACAAACTCGACCGGCTGCCCCTGAAATACTTCGATGGCTTACCCCGGGGCGAACTGCTGTCGCGAGTGACGAACGACATCGACAATATCTCGCAGTCATTGCAGCAAACCCTGTCCCAGATGGTGACGGCGGTCTTCACGCTGCTGGCGGTGCTCGTGATGATGCTGTCGATCTCACCGTTGCTGACGCTGATTTCGGTCGTCATGATCCCACTGTCGCTGATCTTCGTCGCCATCATCATGGTCCGGGCTCAGAAACGCTTCGCCGCCATGTGGAAAGCCACCGGTGAACTCAACGGCCAGGTTGAAGAGGCCTACACCGGCCACTCGATCGTGACCGTCTTCGCCCGCCGTAAAGAGGTGCTGGCGAAGTTCCAGGCCAAGAACCAAGAAATGTTCGAAGCCAGTTTCCAGGCCCAGTTCATCTCCAGCCTGATCATGCCGATCATGGGTTTCGTCGGGAACTTGTCCTACGTCATCGTGGCCGTGGTCGGTGGGCTCAAAGTCGCCTCCGGCTCGATTTCACTGGGCGATATTCAGGCCTTTATCCAGTACAGCCGCCAATTCACGCAGCCGGTCAACCAGCTGTCCAGCATGACGAACCTGCTGCAATCCGGCGTGGCCTCGGCCGAGCGGGTGTTCGCGGTCCTCGACGTGGTCGAAGAAAGTGAAACCGCGACCGCCGAACTCAACCTGCCGGTCACCGGCCGGGTGGTATTCGACCACGTGGCCTTCGCCTACGACCCCGAGAAACCGCTGATCACCGATTTGTCGTTGGTCGCCGAACCGGGCCAAACGGTCGCCATCGTCGGTCCGACTGGGGCCGGTAAAACCACCTTGGTCAATCTGCTGATGCGGTTTTACGAGATCGACGCCGGCACCATCAGCCTCGACGGTGTCGATATCGCCACCGTGCCCCGGCCGCAGCTGCGCCATCAACTTGGCATGGTGCTCCAGGACACTTGGTTGTTCCACGGCACGATCCGGGAGAACATCGCCTACGGCCGTCCGGGGGCTTCGGAGGAAGACATCATGGCGGCGGCCCAAGCCACCTACGTCGATCGCTTCGTTCGGGCCCTGCCCGATGGCTACGACACGGTCATCGACGGTGAAGGCTCGAACGTTTCGGTGGGGGAGAAACAGCTGCTGACGATCGCCCGGGCCTTCTTGTCCGAGCCGGCCATTCTCATCCTCGACGAGGCCACCAGTTCGGTTGATACCCGGACCGAGGTGTTGATTCAGAAAGCCCTCGGTAAGTTGCGCCAGGGCCGGACCAGTTTCGTCATCGCCCATCGCCTGTCGACGATTCGGGACGCCGACCTGATCTTGGTCATGGAGCACGGCGACATCGTCGAGCAAGGGACACACCAGCAGTTGCTGGAGGCGCAAGGTGAGTACTACGACCTCTACCAGACCCAGTTCGTGGTCGGTGAGGAAGAAGCCGCTGAGCTATCTCAAGACGAGGATCAGATTTCGTCCGGCCGGTCGGCCTCAAGCGTCTTGGGTTTGTAGAACCCGTCATCTCGGCCTCGGCCGACCGTAAGTCCAACCTCGGCCAGCGCCGGGAAAGGACCACCGTCGACCCGCGACAGGCAGCGGGGCGTGAGTTGTGACGAAGCTGAAACAGCCGTTGGTGATCTCTCCTTAGGCTGACCTAAGACCTTTTCTTAGGCTTGCCTAAGAAAAACTCGGTCATCGTTGACAAACAAAGAATTTTCAGCGGAAAGTCCAAACTGGGCCGCGTCAGATGTTGCGCTCATCCCCTGAACCGGGGTAGTTTCGCGCCATGAGTCCGGAAATTTTGGCGAGGTGGCAGTTCGGTGTAACAACCGTCTACCACTTCCTGTTCGTCCCTCTGACGATTTCGCTCAGCCTCGTGACAGCCGTATTACAGACCGTATGGAATCGGACTGGCAATGCGGCTTATCTGAGGTTAACTAAGTTCTTCGGCAAACTCTTCCTGATCAACTTCGCTATGGGTGTCGTCACAGGCATCGTTCAGGAATTCCAGTTCGGTATGAACTGGTCGGAGTACAGCCGGTTCGTCGGCGACATCTTCGGCGCCCCCTTGGCGCTCGAAGCTCTGATCGCTTTCTTCTTGGAATCCACTTTCCTCGGTATCTGGATCTTCGGTTGGGGTCGCTTGTCCAAGGGCAAGCACTTGGCCATGATCTGGTTGGCCGCCGTCGGGACATTGCTGTCCTCGATTTTCATCATCGCGGCCAACGCCTGGATGCAGAATCCAGTCGGTGCCAAGCTGGTCGGCGGTCACGCCGAACTCGATGGTTTCGGTGGCTTCGTCGAGGTCCTACTGAACCCCGTCTTTTTGACCCAGTGGCCACACACGATCGCCGCGGCGTTCGTGACCGGTGGCGCTTTCATGGCGGCGGTGGCTTTCTACCGTTTGATCAAGGCCAACAAGGAAGGCCAGCCTAACGATGTGCCGGTCTACCGCAAGGCCATCAAGATCGGCGCCTGGGTGATGATCGTGGCCGGTCTCGGCTCGGTCGTGACCGGTGACCTCTTGGGTAAGGAAATGGTTCAGACTCAGCCGACCAAGATGTCGGCCGCTGAGGGTCTGACCGAAGATCCGCCAGTCGGTGAGGCCGGCTTCCAGGTCCTGCCGGGAGTCGAGTTGTTCCCGGGCTTCCTCAACTGGCTCTATGGCACGGATTACATCCAAGGCACCGACGCTCTCCAGGCTCAATGGGAAGAACAGGGCTACCGCCAGCAGAGTTACTACGACTGCATGCAGGATTCCTCAATGGACTGCACCGAGATGGAAATTCTGGGTCAGAACAAGCTGCAAGAGGAATTTGCCGATGGTTTGTCCGAGATGACCGGTTACGCCGGTTATGAGTCGGATGAAGCGCTCAATCCTGACGGTCAGACGTTCAATGTCATCCCCTCACTGGGTGTCTCCTTCTGGAGCTTCCGGTTGATGATCGCGGTCGGTATGTTGTCGGTTCTGATCGGCCTCATCCTCTTGATCGTCACCCGCGGTGACAAGACGCCTAAGGGTGGTCCGTTGACGACGGCGGTGGCCGTGGTGCTGCCGCTGTTGCCGCTGATCGCCAACTCGTTCGGCTGGATCTTCACCGAAATGGGTCGTCAGCCCTGGATCGTCAACGGTGTTCTACCGACGGTCTACGCCATCTCGCCGGCGCCAACCTTGGCTCACTCAACGGCGATCTTGGCTCTGACTCTGATCCTGTACACCTTGCTCTACGCCGTCCTGGCGGTCATCGAAGTGAGGTTGATGCTCAAGTACATCAAGATCGGCCTGCCGCCGGACGAAGATGTTCAGCCCGTCGACTTGGATGCGGACGCTGATGCGCCCCTGTCCTTCGCCTACTAAGGGAGGGTGAGAAACAATGACTAATTTCGCTCTCATCGCATTGGAAACCAACTGGGGTGACAACTGGTTGGCCGTCTTGTGGTTCATCCTCATCGGCGTCCTCTGGGTCGGCTTCTTCCTCTTGGAAGGGTTCGACTTTGGGGTCGGCATGTTGTTGCCATTCATGGGCAAGAGTGATCAAGAAAAGCGCGTCATGGTCAACACCATTGGCCCCCACTGGGATGGCAATGAGGTTTGGCTGCTGACCGCTGGTGGCGCCACCTTCGCGGCTTTCGCCGGTTGGTACGCCTCGCTCTTCTCGAGCTTGTATCTGCCCTTGTTCCTGGTCCTGGTTGGTCTCATCCTGCGTGGTGTGGCCTTCGAATATCGCGGTAAGCAAAGCTCGACCACCTGGCGTAAAGGCTGGGACTGGGCGGCCGCGGTCGGCTCTTTCCTGCCGACCCTGGTGCTCGGCGTCGGCTTCGCCAACTTCGCCAAGGGCGTCGTCCTGAGCGGGGCTGAGGTGCCGGATCCGATCGCCATGTTGCCGGGTCTCGGCTCCGAGGCCGGGATGGGCCTGGTGCCGATCTACGACGGCTTCTGGGGCTTGTTCCATCCCTTCTGCCTGGTCGGCGGCCTGCTCTTCGTGGCCTTGTTCTGCGCTCACGGGGCCATGTTCTTGGCTCTCAAGACGTCGGGCACGGTGCGGGATCAAGCCAAGTCGATGGCTGCCAAGCTTGGTTTGGTGGCGTTGGTGCTGTTGGTCGTCTTCGTGGTCTGGGGCAACCTGGCTTACGCTCAGACCGGTACCGGCACGAACCGGACCGCCATGGTCATCACGCTGTCGTGGATTTGCGGCATCGTGGCCATCGTGGCCCTGGCTGGTGGCTGGTTCTTCAGCTCCAAGGGTCGGGACGGCTTGGCCTTCCTCGGCTCCTCGCTGGCTGTCGTGTTGATGATCGCCATGGTCCTCGTGCTCATGTTCCCGAACTTGGGCTTCGACTCCTCGGCGCTCGGCGGCATTGATGTCCTGCCGGCACTCCAGAACTCGAAGACAACGTTGACGCTGATGACTTGGTTCGCCGTCATCATGGTGCCGATCGTCCTGCTGTACCAGATTTGGTCGTGGACGGTCTTCAAGCGCCGGATCAGTACGTCCAACATTGTTGACGATACCCAGAAAGCAGCGGCCCACGCTGCCTGAGTTTGCTCAGTTGATTGGGGCAGGGTCATTTCGGTGGCCCTGCCCCAATTGTTTGTTCAGGCTTTGTTAGGGTGACTAATATTTGTTGTCGGACTGACTAAGTCGTTATTCACAGCCGTCGTCAAGCCTGACCAGTCGCGCTATACTCCTGGCGGATGGTGGCCTCTTCGTCGGCCGAAAATGGTGCGCACAGAAAGATAAGTTTTCATGCGAAAAGTATTGCTCGGGTCGTTGGCTTCGATTGTCGCGTTAGGGGCGGCGACCGCGCTCATCGTGCCTCAAGTAACAGCGGCGCCGGGCGATGCGGCGACTCATCTTGGTGAGGTGTTGCCAGGCTCGCTGGAGGACTGGGGGGGCGCCTTTGAATGGGTCAGCGCCAACTCGGCCGCGATTGAGGCCGAGGGCTACGACACCGACGCGGTCGCCGATACGACGGGCTCCGAAACCGTGACGGTCAATCCGGCGACTGGCCGGATCACGGCGCCGGCCGGTTACAGCGTCGGTTATGCCCTCGGTGATATCAATGGCGACTTGATTATGTCTTTGGGGGGTTACGACCCCGCTGGTGAAGAGGTTGGGGCTCGTTTGATGCCGCTGTCCGAGGACCTGCCGTTGTTCACGCTGGATGAGGTCAAGCGCCTGATCCCGCCGTTGAATATGACGGTGATGCCGACCTTGGATGAGAACGGCGCTCAGATATATGACACTGATGTGCCGGTGGATTATGTGGTCGATATCCAAGCCGGAACGATTATCCGGACCGATTGTGATGAGGATCCGACGAACGATATCGGGGCTCCTAACGCCAACTGTGACCACGTCGAGTACGACCCGATCATTATCGAAAATGTCGATTTGGTGTTGAGTACGGTTTGGGACGATATGGGCCCGGATCTACTGGCGGGTTTGACGAACGGTGTCAGGACAGCCCTGACCAATGAGGTTGGGTTCTCGACCGAGATCACCGGGGTCACGCTGCCGGTTTCGTTCGCCTACCCGTTCGGCGATGAACTGGCTGACGGCCAGACGGCCACGCTCAAGATGAATAATATCTTTGCCAATTCCTGGTTTGCAGCCTTGTTGGATGGGGCGACGGGTAGCCAAGGCGCCATCGAGCAAACCGCAGTGACGGATTTGACGCTCTACGACATGATGTCGATGGTGCCGGAAGAGGGCGATAACTACACCTTGAACACGGATGTGTCCGAGGTTGTTTGGTCGGCTTTAGGCCCGGAATTGGGTTCAATGCTCGATAGCGAGGTCTCGTCCCAAGGTATCTGGCTGCGGTCGGCCGCGAACGTCCGTAGTGGGGTTAATGATGGTTTGGCGGAAATTGAGGGGACGATGCCGCTGAAGGAACAGAACGAGGCGTTCGCCAATCCCGTGAGTTTCCAGCAACTGGGCCGGACCTCGACGGAACAGATTCGTACCCAACTCATGACGATGACCGATGACAAAGTCGCCGAGTGGAAGGACAAGCTCCAACTGGACGGCCCTGTGACTTTGTTCTACGAACCGACCGGCGGTTTCAACTCGCTCGTGGCGACTGGTCTGACCGAGTTGGAGACACCGAGTTTCTGCGAAGTCGCCGGACCCTTGGTGCCAGACTTCATGGACCAACTGTTGGGAGTCATGTCCGGTAACTTCGGGACCGGTGATGAGTGGCGCGATTTCAGTGAACAGATGTTGGTCCTGTTAGAGACCCCCGATGTGCCCGAGGACGCGGTTGAGCCGCTGACCCGGTTGGCGCCCGTCATCGCCGAGTTCGGTGACCTGGTCGACGCCGGTGACAGGACGGCCTTGAACGCCAAGGTCTCGGAGCTGATGATGGACT
>JAISGZ010000054.1 GCA_031262845.1 Propionibacteriaceae bacterium
TGCTCGGCTCAAACAAATCCAGCTGAGCCCTCAACGGTTGACTTGTAGACATGCGTCTGAGCAGTTGCTGCTGCTGACGTCCGTGAACATGCGCCACCCAGCTCAGGAGTCGCTCTAAGATGGTCGCCGGTGTGCCGAGGGTCGGCTAACGATCAGTCAGATCGCCGCTCAACGGCGTGACAACGTGATGAGCGAACCTGGCCACCACTTTGGCCGAACAGCGGTGATGAACGAGGTACTGTCGGCCGGGAACGAAACCTGGAGGGAGAGGCGATGGCTCGTGTCGTGCAGAAATTCGGCGGCTCGTCGGTGGCGGACGCCGAGTCGATTGCGCGGGTAGCCCGCCGGGTGGTCGAAACCCAACAGGAGGGGAACGAGGTCGTCGTCGTCATCTCGGCGATGGGGGATGCGACCGACGACCTGATGGACTTGGCCCAGCGCGTCAACCCCAACCCGCCAGGGCGTGAACTCGACATGTTGTTGACCGCCGGCGAGCGGATTTCGGCCGCCCTGCTGGCGATGGCGATCGACGCCCGGGGTGCCACCGCGGTCTCGTACACGGGCTCCCAAGCTGGTGTGATCACGACCGCCGCCCACGGCAACGCCCGCATCATCGACATCACACCGGGCCGGATCGTCAGCGCCTTGAACCAGGGCCACGTTGTCATCGTGGCCGGTTTCCAAGGCGTCGCCCAGGACACCAAAGACGTCACGACCCTCGGCCGCGGCGCTTCCGACACCACGGCTGTGGCTTTGGCGGCTGCTCTCGGCGCCGAGTACTGCGAGATTTACACCGATGTCGATGGCGTCTTCACGGCCGACCCCAGGATCGCGCCCCAAGCCCGCCGAATTCCTCAGATCAACTACGAAGAAATGCTCGAACTGGCCGCTAACGGGGCCAAAATTCTCCACCTGCGCTGTGTTGAATACGCGCGCCGGGAACAGGTCCCCGTCCACGTTCGGTCGAGCTTTTCCGACCAGCCCGGCACGTGGGTCGTGGCTGCGCCCGATATCCCCTCAGGAGGCATCATGGAAGACGCTCTCATTACCGGTGTGGCCCACGACTTGAGCGAAGCCAAGGTCACGGTGGTCGGGGTACCTGACCGCCCAGGCCGGGCCGCCCGAGTGTTCGAGGTCATTGCGGCGCTCGACGTCAACATCGACATGATCGTCCAAAATGCTTCGGTTTCCGACGACACGACCGCCATCTCGTTCACGCTGGCCGACGCCGACCGCCCGCGGGCCATCGAAGGCCTGCGGCTGGCCCAACGCGACATCGGCTTCACCGACATCATCTACGACGACATGATCGGCAAGGTCTCGGTCATCGGTGTCGGCATGCGGTCACATCCGGGGGTCACGGCTCGTTTCTTTTCCGCCCTGGCCACCATCGGGATCAATATCTCGATGATCGCGACCTCGGAAATCCGGATTTCCGTGGTGGTCGGTGAAGATGATGTGCCGGCGGCGGTCCGGGCCGCCCACACGGCCTTCGGTTTGGACTCGGAGTCCGGCGAAGCGGTGGTTTACGCCGGCACGGGGCGTTAAGTCCGAGGACTCGGCCGGTCGTTTGCGGGTCGCCAGCGTTTACGTCGGCACAGGGCGCAAAGCTCGACGGTCGATCGCGTCGTACGTGTTCCCGGTCGCGTGTTATTCGTGGTGACAGGACGCGAGTTGCCGGGCCGATTACCCCTTAACCGTCGTGACGACGGTGGCGACGAATCGACGACACATCATCGGCCAGATCGGCCAGCACCATAGCGGTCGTGACCATCAGCGCACCCGTCAGAACGCCACCGACGAGACTGCCGGCGGCTCCCAGGAAGCGGGTGAAACCGCTCATCAAGTCGATATTGAAGATGGCCGTCTGACGAGTCAGAACCCAGACGAAGCCGAGAAAGCCACCGATCAGGCAAAGCCCACCGCCGATCAGGCCGATCAGCCGCAAGCCACGAGTCCAGAACGAGCCCCCGCCGGTCCAAAGCTTCACTGAGCGGGGCCGAGTCGGTCCACCGGGCCAGGCTTCCGGTGGCGGCGGTGGGGGCGGCGGACCCGGCAGCGGCGCCGGCGGCACCGCGTCGTAGGGAAACACCGGTTCACTCGTCGGTGGGGGTGTCGGGTACGAATCTTCGAACTGGGGCAGCGCGTCGAACTGAGGCAGTGCATCAAATTGAGGCAGCGCGTCAAACTGAGGGCCCGTGTCGAATTGGGGCAGCGGGCTGTCATTGGTCAGCGTGTTCGGAGGCGGTGGCGACGACTGGTTGAAGCGGTGCAGATCGGAGCGCACGGTTGGGATCGGCGTCGTCAACTCGCTGCCATCGGGCCGGGTTGGCGGCAGCGGTGACCAGTCATTAGCCGCCGTCGAGTCGACCGGCAGGCCAGTTTGAGCGGGCAGTGAGGACACGAATTGAGGGGCTGGTGGCAGTGGCCGGTCGAGCGTCGGACTGGTGTTGCGGGAACTCGAAACCGACGAAGGGTCAGACACGTTCAACGCTGGTGGCGTGGCTGGTGCGGCCGTCAGGTTGCTGGAACTCGAAGCCAGCAAAGGGTCAGACACGTTTAACGTTGGTGTCGTGGATGGCGCGGTCGCCAAATTGCGGGAACTTGAGGCTGGCAAAGGGTCTGACGTTTTCGACGTTGGTGCTGTAGCTGGCGCGACCGCCAAGTTGCGGAAACTCGAAGCGGGCGCAGCGGCCGACGCCGACGGCAGTTTGGGTACTGAAGCCAAGTACGAGGCGGAGAAGGGAACCGAAGTCGAAGCCAGGTCGGGCGAACTCGCGGTCGACGGCGGCTTCTGGTAGCTCGTGGCGTTGGGTAAAAACTCGGTGTTATTCGGCGGTGGTGGGGGCGGCGGCGTCAGCGGCTGACCGGCGTCGAAGTCATACGTCATGCGATCTCCCCAAATTAGGCTGGGCGGAAAGGCGCTAGCGGGTAGAAACGATGTCGGGGAGCAACCACACGTCAATCAACCGCAACAGTTGCCCCGGGCCGGCCGCGTTTTTGGACGGCCTTCAGTATAGAGCGACTATCAGGGTGGAAAGAATTTCTGTTAGTCGGAGCGGTTGCGCTGGTTTTCCTTCTCCCAGGCCGACAACTGCTGTTCCAGGGCTTTCATCAACTCGAAGACTTGCGACGGGGGGATCCGGACGCGGGCGACAATGGCGGCATTGTGCAGCAGATCTCCCGAATCCTCGTCTCGCTGCACCGGCTCGGTCAGAGCGGCGAAATCGAGTACAAAGGCATCTTTGGTGTGCCAGGCTCGGACGAAGTCAGCGAACACTCCAGCCAGGTGTTTGGGGGGTAGGGCGATCTGAATACGCTGTTCGGACATAGCTTGAGGATAGCGTGATCGATCTCGCCGGTGGTCAATAATGTGGCTGTGGTCAGACGACAGGTGGAACGCCGCCGCCGTGGCGGGTGGCGTCAAGGTGCCGGTACGGTGCTGCTGCTGGCGGCCGTCAGCCTGCTGGTCACGGCCTGCCAGACGGCACCGAGGCCAATCGAGGAGTCGTCGGCCAGTCCCAGTTCGGCTGCTCTCGCGACTGGCCAAGTCGGTGGCATCAACCAGCGTGATCGGAACGGTCTGCGGGACGGCGGCCAGTTTCGGCTCGGGTTGACCCAGTGGGCCGACGATTGGAACCCCTGGACCCAGGATTTGCCGTCCCAAATCGACCTCGTGACGCAGGCTCTGACTCCCGGTTTGTTCCATCGTTTGGCCGATGGTGGTCTGAGGCCGAATCTGAATTGGTTGACCGGCCCACCAACTGTCACCCATGAGCCCGTGACCGAGGTGATCTATCATCTCCAGCCAGGGGCTCGGTGGGGTGATGGAACCCCGGTTACGGTGGCTGATTTCCAGGCCACCTGGCAGTGGTGTCTGACGGCCGGATCGGCTTGTCAGCCGGCCGGCCAGTGGGCCGCGATCAGCGCCGTGACGGCCGGACCAGCGGTCAACGACGTCACCGTGGTGTACCACCAGGTTGAACCGGATTGGGCCCAAGCCTTCGCCCATGGCCTGGCCCGGGCCGGCTCGCCGGCGGCGGCCTGGACCGATCTGGCGGCTCATCCCGAGCGCTGGGCGGGGCCTTATACGGTGACGCAGTTCGACGCTGATGAGCACCGGGCCGTGCTGACGGTCAACCCCCAGTGGTGGGGCGAACCGCCCCGGCTCGACGTCATCATCGTCCAGTCGCTGCCCCAGGAGGGGGCGGTGGCGGCTTTCGTGGATGGTCAATTGGACGCTTGGCCGATTGAACTCGATCCTCAGCGCTACACCGACGCCAGCCGAGCGGCCGGTGTCCAATTACGCCGCAATGACAGCACGACCTGGCGGGTGCTGGCGCTGCGGCAGGCCGGAGTCCTGGCCGATGTCATGGTCCGGCAGGCGATCGTGCGGGGGCTCAACCGGGCCACGGTCGGCGCTGCCAGTTGGCCGGGGTTGAACTGGAGTGCGGCGGCGCTCAACCATCTGGCCTGGCAGCCCGGCCAACCGCTCTACACCGACTTAGCAGCCGCCACCGGGCTGACCCAGAACACCGAAGCGGGCGCCCAATTGTTGACGGCGGCCGGCTTAACCCTCGGCCCGGATGGGCAACGCCAACTGGCGGGCCAAACCGTTGAGCTGACCTTTCTCGTCAACCCGGCCGATCCGCTGACGACCACCGAAGGTCTGCAGGTGGCAGCCCAGCTCAAGACCCTCGGGCTGGCGGTGCGGCTGGTCGAACCGGCGGCTCTGGGCGCCGCCACCTGGGCCGAAGCCTTAGCCAGTGGAGCCTGGGATTTGACCGCGGTGGCCTGGACTAACCACCAAGTGGCGGTGGCTGATCTGATCGACCGCTGGGGCACCGGTGGCGCGGCTAACCTGGCCGGCTACAGCGATCCGGTGTTGGACCAGCAACTGGCTCAAGCTGGTCAAACGGCCGACGCGGAGCAACGCGCTCAACTGGTGGCTGAGATCACCGAGCAACTGTGGTCCCAGGCGGTCTACGTCCCGCTCGAGGTCGTCCCGGAAACCTGGGCGGCGCGAGCCAACCTGGCGAATTTCGGTCCCACTGGGCTGGCGACCTTGTCCTGGGAAGACGTCGGTTTCGTGTAACTAACCTGACCCGTTCGATCCAGCTGTCAGTAGCCGTCGATGAGTTGGGTGTCAGTTAGGTAACTGTCGCCGCGGGCGTGGCCGGTAGTTGGGCGAGGTTCGACGACGGGCGCTTGGATTGGGGCACCCAGGGCCGGGCCGTGGCGCCGATATAAATCTGACGCGGGCGATAAATCTTGCCGCTCGAATAGGGCGCGTGAATCTCGGCCCAGTTGGCGATCCAGCCTGGCACCCGACCGATGGCGAACATGACGGTGAACATGTCGAGCGGAATACCGAGCGCCGTCAGAATCAGACCGGAATAGAAATCGACGTTGGGGTAAAGGCGCCGTGAGGTGAAGTAATCATCTTGCAGCGCGGCCTCTTCGAGCGACCGGGCCAGGTCGAGTCGCGGGTCGGTGATGTGTAATTCGTCGAGTAAATCATCGGCGGCCTGTTTGAGAATTTTGGCTCGCGGGTCGAAATTCCGGTAGACCCGGTGGCCGAAGCCCATCAGGCGAATGCCGGCGGTCTTGTCTTTGACCTTGTCGAGATATTGCTGGGCGGTCATCCCAGAGTTTTGAATTTCC
>JAISGZ010000071.1 GCA_031262845.1 Propionibacteriaceae bacterium
CACCTGTGTCGTAACGACGGCTTTCTTGGCCCGACTGCGCCAGATGAGCCCGATGATGAGGCAAACAACACCAACGAAACCGATGAAGCATCCAACCGAGATCAGAACGATTCCCAGACCGATATTCATGATCGTGCCGACCGGGTTGGCTATGACCATGAAGTTCGTCATGCTGTTACTCGACATCAATGACAGTTCGTACGGACCAGCTTCGTTGGTTGTGAAAACGCCGGCCAATTGAGAGTCATCGTATTCAACCGAGGCGGCGCCTGTGTAAGACCTGACCGTCACCGGATCACCGTCGGGATCATAAACCGTCGCGTTGGCCGAACCATAGGGCGCCATGAGGATGCCGTATTCGGTGTTGGCCTCCAATTGCAGCGTCCTCGAATCACCGGCGCTGATGATTGGCATCTCGGCGACCTTGGTGAACGCATTGACCGTCATGACCGTGCCGATGACACCGACGACCGTGCCGAGGACGATGAGAATGACACCGATGATGGTCAGAACCTTCGGACCCTTCTTCTTCGGCTGGGACGGAGCAGCGGCGGCCGCTGGCGCCGAAGCGAAGGGCGCCGCTGGTGGAATGGGGTTCTGATTAGGCTGCGGCTGGCCCGGATAGGGCTGGGTGTACGGATCCGACATTAGGGGATTCTCCTTATGGCTGATAGCCCCTCATGGGCTGGCGCGATGTTGTGGACCAGAAAAGTCACTGATTAAGCTTACGCCCCAACCGCTTTTTCCGGTTGTGGCGACTCGGTATCGCACCCAACTGCCGCTGATCAGCCACCAGACACGTTGTCCGCCGCCTTCAAACGAAGACGTCACGGTCTCCCAGCCGAAGACTGTCGTTCCTCCGCCTGACGTGAGCGCTCTCGGCTTTGATGAACTCTCGGTCACGTGACCCGGGTCGTTCCGCCACCTGACGTGTGGGCGCTCTGCTTCGACAAGACGTGACATCGGTCTGTCCGGAGAGGGTGACCGTTCAGCCACCAGACACGGCCGCGACCTCGTCGACCAAATCACCGTCCAAGGTGCGCGAGTCAAGCCATCCATAGGGCATGACGACCTTGTCCCGGGCCGTGCCTTGCCGCCCGCGCGGGCCGTCCTGGGCGTCATCGGGATAAGGCAAAGTCAAGTCGAGATCCGCCGTCAACCGGTCGATGTCGGCGATCGACGTGATCAAGCTGAGAGCCAACCGCCGGTCACCGCCCAACGGAAAACCCTTGAAATACCAGCCCATGTGTTTGCGCAAGTCGGCCATGGCGTGGGCTTCGTGGCCGAAATGATCGACTAACAGTTCGGCGTGGCGTCGAACCATACTGACGACCTCACCCAGTGTCGGGCGAACCCGGTCGGTCGCTCCGACGGCCGAGCCCAACGAACCATCGGCCGTCTTGGTTGACGTCGTGTCCCCCCTCAGGGAATCGGCGGACTCAGTTTCGGCGCACACCGACTGATCAGAGGCCAAATCGGGGATCACACGGCCAGCAGCCGAACTGACAACCAGGTCAGATTGAGCACCAGCGGGATCATCGAACCTAATCGCCTGTCCATGATCGGCCGACGCCTCGGTCCACGCCGCCGCCAGATCCCGGAACAGCCACGGCCGCCCCAAACAACCCCGGCCAATGGCGACTCCAGCACAGCCGGTCTCGGCCACCAACCGCCGGGCGTCTTCGACCTCCCAAACATCGCCGTTGCCGAACACCGGCAGGTCCACCGTCGCCACCAGTTCACCGATCCGCTGCCAGTCGGCTGTACCGCTGTAAGCCTGGGCCACGGTCCGAGCGTGCAAGGTTATAGCGGCGATGCCACAGTCCTGGGCGATCCGGCCAACGTCGAGCAAGGTTTCGTGGCCAGGATCGATACCGATCCGAGTTTTCAGTGTCACCGGCAGGTCATAGGGTTCGGCTGCCCGCACGGCCGCCTTGAGGATGGCTTGGAAACGGTCGAGTTTCCACGGCAAGACTCCGCCGCCACCTTTGCGCGTCACCTTCGGCACCGGGCAACCGAAATTCAAGTCGATGTGATCAACGCCGAGGTCCCCGCAGACCGTCACCGCCCGGCTGATCGTGACCGGCTCGACGCCATAGAGCTGGACCGACCGGATCGGGTCGCTCGGATCGGGTTTCAGCATCGCCAGGGTTTTCGGGATGCGCTGCGCCAGCCCGGCCGCCGTCACCATCTCGCAGGTGAACAACCCCGCTGGCCGCCGACCGCCCGAGCCTAATTCGGCCTGCTCACGGCAGACTTGGCGGTAGGCCGAATTCGTGATCCCGGCCATCGGCGCCAAGATCACGGGCACCGGTAAGACCAACCTACCGAGCCTTACCGGACGTAATTCACCGACCGACTGGCCACTGGCCGGTCGCCGCTGACGATCGTGGACCGACATCTGGGGACGGTCGCTCTCGGCAGCAACACCAGTCACGGAGCCACCGCGACCTGGCAACGACTCATCTGTCACCGCTTCACCGAACTGATTAAAGGGCCGAGTTCTCTCATCGTTAGTACACCGCAAGGTCCACTATCGACTCCTCCTCTGGTTGGCGACCTCACCCGCCACCACGAATCACACGCCTGCGAAGAATCACACGCCTATGAAAACGCGACAGCCCACCAATCGAGTTAACCGCGCCGCTCAACCGTCCGGCTCAGCAGCCGACCAGCCGGGGCGCCAGATAATTCCGCACCTGATCGAGCGCCACCCGCTCTTGCGTCATCGTGTCACGGTCCCGGATCGTGACGGCCTGATCGTCCAAGGTGTCGAAATCGACCGTCACACAGTAGGGCGTGCCGATCTGATCCTGGCGCCGATAGCGCCGCCCGATGGCCCGCGTGTCATCGAGATCGGTGTTCCAGTATTGCCGCAATTCGGCCGCCAACGCCTGGGCCTTGGGTGACAGATCCTCATGCCGTGACAGTGGCAACACCGCCACCTTGACCGGCGCCAAGCGCGGATCGAGCCGCAAGACGGTGCGCCGATCAACGCCACCCTTGGCGCTCGGCGCCTCATCCTCGGCGTAGGCGTCAACCAGGAAAGCCATCAGCGAACGGGTCAGGCCAGCCGCCGGCTCGATGACGTAAGGGAAGAACTCCTCTTGGGTCACCGGGTCCTTGAAACGGAGATTCTGACCGGAATGTTCGGTGTGGGTCGACAGATCGAAATCGGTCCGGTTGGCGATGCCTTCGAGCTCCCCCCAATCACCACCGGTGAAACCGAAGCGGTATTCAATATCGACCGTCCGCTTCGAATAGTGCGACAGCTTTTCCTGGGGGTGTTCGAAGTGGCGCAGGTTTTCCGGCTTGATTCCCAAATCGGTGTACCAGCGGGTGCGCTCGTCGATCCAGTATTGGTGCCATTCTTCGTCAGTTCCCGGGACGACGAAGAATTCCATCTCCATCTGTTCGAATTCACGGGTCCGGAAAATGAAGTTACCGGGCGTGATTTCGTTGCGGAACGATTTCCCGGTCTGGCCGATCCCAAACGGCGGCTTCAGCCGCATCACCCGGGAGACATTGAGGAAGTTGATGAAAATCCCCTGGGCGGTTTCCGGCCGCAAATAGTGCAACCCCGACTCGTCTTCGACCGGGCCAAGGTAGGTCTTCAACATCATGTTGAAGTCGCGCGGCTGGGTCCACTCACCTCGGGTGCCACAGTTGGGGCAAGGAATCTCCGTCAGTCCAGCCGGCGGCCGGCCCTTCCGGTGTTCGAATTCCTCTTCCAAGGTGTCGGCCCGAAAGCGCTTGTGACAGTGGAGACATTCCGTCAGCGGATCGTTGAAAACTCCCACGTGACCAGAGGCGACCCAGACCTGACGCGGCAAAATAATCGACGAATCGAGTCCGACAACGTCATTCCGGCTGGTCACAACCGACCGCCACCACTGGCGCTTGATGTTCTCTTTCAGTTCGACACCGAGCGGGCCGTAATCCCAGGCCGCCCTGGTACCACCGTAAATCTCGCCACAGGGAAAGACGAACCCCAAGTCCTTGGCCAAGCTGATGACCTTGTCGAGCGTGCTGGTTGCCATCGCCCTCTTCCCTTCTACCCAATCCTGCGCCCGGTTTCCCGGATCGGTCTGGACTCGCCAGAGTGGCCGACAGTAGTTGTCACCTCCACGGCTCCACCACCGGACGACCGGAGGTCAGCGTACCCGGTTCAGCTATCTCATGGGTGTCGTTATCACGGTCTTCATCACGGTCGTACCTTCCCGTTCGCGCACGACCATTGCCAGCACAAACCGCTGGCGGCTGAGTTGTCTCGGCTTGGAGTCCCGGCTGACCGCTGCCGGTGACTTCTGCGGTCGCCCGGCTGAGATGTTCCAGTCACCAACCCGGCACCGAGACCGATTTGACAGTGACCAACAACTAATTGAGAATGATTCTCATGTTTACGACAGACTTTCCCCGGCCGGTGCGGGTTTCTCGGCGTCTGGCCGCCGGCCTGGCAGCGGCCCTGACCGCGACCCTCGGCCTCTCCGCCTGTACCCCGGCCGGTTCGTCCGACGACCAAATCACCGTCGTCGTCGGTCTCTACCCGTTCCAGTACGTCGCCGAACAGATCGCGGGCGACCGGGCAACGGTGACCAACCTGACTGTACCGGGCGCCGAGCCCCACGACTTGGAACTGACTCCGCAACAGGTCGGCGCGGTCGCCGAGGCTGACCTCGTGATCTATCTGGCGGGCCTGCAACCGGCCGTCGATGAGGCCGTTGACCAAGGCCAACCGGCCCACGCTCTCAACGTCTCAACCGTCGTCGATTTACTGACCTTGGCGGACGAGTCAACCGCTCCTCAAGACCCCGACGAAACCGTTGGCCACGACGATCATGACCACGCAGCCGGGCTGGGCGATCATGACCCTCACGTCTGGCTCGACCCAATTCGAATGCCAACCATCGCCCAGGCCGTGGCCGATCAACTGATCGGTCTCGACCCCGACGGCACGGCCTTCTATCAGGCCCAAACCGAGACGCTGGAAAGTCAGTTCGCCGATCTCGACCAGAATTATCGCGACGGCCTGTCCTCGTGCCAGCGTCAAACCTTCGTCACCAGTCACGCCGCCTTCGGCTATCTGGCCGCCCGCTACGACCTGACCCAGGTTCCGATCGCTGGGCTGAGCCCCGACGCCGAGCCGAGCCCGAGCCGGATCGCGGAAATTCACCGTTTGATCGACCAATACGACGTGACGACAATCTTCTTTGAGACCTTGGCCTCCCCGGCCATGGCTGAAACCATCGCCGACGACCTCGGTTTGACGACCGCCGTGCTCGACCCCATCGAAGGCCTCAGCGATCAATCCCAGGCCGACGACTACCCTGGTTTGATGGCTGCCAATCTCGCGGCCTTGCGCCTAGCCAACGGCTGCGCCTGAGCCACGTCAGCAATCGAGGACCTGTGACGATGACTTCCCCCGGCGGCTCAACTGGAGCCGCGGCCGCCTCGACGCCGGTCATCAGCGTCCGCCGCTTGGGTGTCAGTTTGGGCGGGCTACCGATTTTGCGGGAGGTTGATGTCACAGTCAACCCCGGCCAGATCGTGGCTCTGCTGGGCGGTAACGGCTCCGGCAAAACCACTCTGCTGCGCGCCATCCTCAATCTGATCGGCCATCAAGCCGGGACGATTGAACTGTTCGGCCAGCCGCAAGCCCATTTCCACGGTTGGGCGCGCATCGGTTACGTGCCTCAGAAAGCCACCATCGGGCTGCACGCGACTACCCTGAGCGAAGTCGTCCACACCGGCACCTTGGCCTACCGCCACGGTGGCGTGCGAGGTTTGACTACCTTGCTCCACCACCGGCGTAACGCCCAAGTGGTTGACCAGGCTTTGACTCAAGTCGGGTTAACCGCCCAAGCCAAGGAGTTATTTACCCACTTGTCGGGCGGCCAGCAACAACGCGGGTTGATCGCCCGAGCGCTGGCCCAGCAGCCGGACGTGCTGGTGCTTGATGAGCCATTCGCCGGCGTCGACCAAACCCACCAACACTCGGTGGCCCACAGTCTGGCGACTTTCCGCGACCGGGGTGGCGCGGTCTTGGTGGTGCTCCACGAAACCGAAATGATGGCCGAGTTCATCGACACGGCCGTGGTCTTACGGGAAGGCCGGGTCATCCACCACGGCGCCCTGCCCCCGCAAACCAGCCACCATCACGGACACGAGTCCGAACCAACCCACCGGCCGGTTGGCCTGATCACGGGAATCGAGTCACCATGGCCGGCTTAAGCTCTGACAACGCCCTTTCCCGCCTCGCCCGCCAGCGGGACAGTCATATCCGGTTAGGGGTCGAGCAATGAGTTTTCTCGCCCTAGCCTTCATGCAGCGGGCGTTGCTGGCGGCGGCGCTGGCCGGCCTGGCCTCACCGGCCATCGGCACTTACATCGTCCAACGCCGCCTGTCGCTGCTCGGGGACGGTCTCGGTCACGTCGCCATCGCCGGGGTCGGCTTAGCCCTCATGACCGGAACCGCTCCCCTGCCACTGGCGGTCATCGTCTGCGTAGTCGGCGCCGTCCTGATCGAATTCCTCCGCCAACGGGGGCGGGCCAGCGGCGACATCGGCCTGGCGATCATGTTCTACGGCGGTTTGGCAGCCGGCGTCCTCATGGCCTCGGTAGCCGGCCAAGGCGCCGGCGGACTCCAGGCCTATCTGTTCGGTTCATTGGTGACCGTCTCGACCTTCGATCTCGGCGTGGTAGTCGCTCTGACCGGGCTGGTCCTCATCATCGCACTCGGTTTCTCCCCCCAACTATTCGCCGTGTGCGCCGACGAGGACTACGCCACCACGCTGGGCTTGCCGGTTCGGCTCTACAACTTCACAATCGTCATTCTGGCCGCCATCACCGTCACCACAGCCATGCGCACCGTCGGCCTCTTGCTCGTCTCAGCCCTCATGGTCATCCCGGTGGCGGCCGCCCAAAATGTCTTCCGGGGCTTCTTCCGAGGCCTGGCCGGGGCCATGGGCATTGGCCTAGTCGTGGCCGTGTCCGGCGTCATCGTGTCGTATTACGCCAACCTCGCCCCCGGCGCCACCATCGTCCTGCTGTCGATTACCGTCTTCGCCCTGTCGTGGCCAGTCGCCAGCCTGACCCACCGCCGGCGGACCCGCCGGATCGATGACCCCGACCCAGTCCCGCTTCCCCACCAGATCGCCCCCGATGACCACGCCCGGCACGGTCACGGCCCCGGCTGTGGCCACGTCATGGTTGAACACGGCGACCACATCGACTACATCCACCATGGGCATCGTCACGCCCAACACGGAGACCACTATGACGAACACTGACCAGCAACCCGACCCGACGCCACTAACCCAGCCCGAGGCCGCCCCCGACTCGGCAACGACCGCGGACCAGGAGCGGGCTGGAGTCCGCCGCCAAACCCGTCAGCGCACGACCATCGAAAGCTACCTCGCCCAGCACCGTGATTTTCAGACCGCCCAACAAGTTTTCGACCATCTCCGCACCAGTGGACACCACATCAGCTTGGCCACCGTCTACCGCACCCTGACTCAATTGGCGGCCGCTGACCGACTTGACCAACGCCATCTGGACAGCGGCGAGGTGGCCTACCGGTTCTGTGCCACCGGCCCCCACCACCATCTGATGTGCCGGGATTGCCACAAAACCGTCGAAATCGCCGCCGACAGCGTCGAACGCTGGGCGGCCGACGTGGCCTCGGAACACGGTTTCGCCGAGATGACCCACGACATCGAACTCTCCGGCGTCTGCGCCGATTGCGTCGCCCGGACCACTGTCGAGTAACAGGCCACGATCAACCCAGCGACGTGGCTGAACTGACAAAGTCAGCCTCGAGCAAAGTCAGCATCAGGGCAAATCGGTTCACTCGTGCCCTAGTCACCAGGCCGTAAGACCTGGCTGACCGCCTAATCGGCCATGGCGCCGACTGGCGTCTCCTCGCTGTCCAAACCCATCAGGCGGCCCAGGCCGGCCATGATGACCGCCGGCTGCTCGCCGAAGTCGGTCACCGCCAGATGGCCGAAATGGTCTTCGGTCAGTTCCTCGACCACTGCCGCCGGCCGACTCGGCCGCTCCATCTCACCGGCGTAGGCCGAGCAAACGTCAGCCCATAATTCGTTGTCACAATCGACGTGGCGCTGGAGCCAGGCGATGGCCCGCTGCGGATCGGCCTCCAGATCTTGGAGCCGGTCCAACAACTCGAGGAAATCCATCAGACACTCGGCCACGTGAATCGGTTGCCACGACGAACAGCCGGGATAGGCGAAGTAAACCGGGAAATCTGGTTCCTCGTCGAGGTCGATAAAGAACGGCGCCTGGTCGGCGTTCAATCCGATCACCCACCACGGTGACCGCCAGCCGGACCGACCGTCACACAGGTCTACCCCGACCTCATCGACTCGGAAACCGATTTGGATCGTTTCCCAGCCGGCTGGTGTCGGATAGCGCTGCGGCAGCACGTCGTTATCGAGGAGACACGCTTGATCGAGAAAGTCCACCACGCTCTCAGGGAGGTCCATTCCTTCTACCACGCCCATTGCATACCCACTGATTAACTGTCTTGATTGGGCCTACGGCTGACCCAGATAACTGCTCAGTATCGTAGAGCGGACCTTATCGCGGCTGGCCACCACCCCTGAATAAGCCGGCCACCAGTTCGGCGGCCGGGATCTGAGTCGGGCCTGATTTCACGGGCTCACCAGCCACGTTGCCGCCATAGTCCCAAGTCGGGACGCTCCGCCCCCAAGGTCGTCGGCCGACCGTGGCCAGGATGGACCACAGCCGTGTCATCGAAACGGTCGAACAGACGCTCGGTGACGTCGTCCAGCAGTTGTTGGAAGCGCACCGGGTCGTGGTCGGTGTTGCCGACGCCACCGGGAAACAGGGAGTCGCCCGTGAACAGGTGGACCGGCTGATCCGGTAGCCGCAGGACGACGGCGATCGAGCCGGGGGTGTGGCCACGTAAGCCGATGACGTCCAAACTCAGTCCGGGGAAGGCGATGACATCACCGTCGGCCACCGGCCGGTCGATCGTGACCCCGATGGCGGTTTCGATGGCGGCTTGGTCGGCTCGGCCGGCGATGGTCTCGGCGCCCGTCCGAGCCACCACCTCGGCCAGCGCCTGAATGTGGTCAGGGTGGGCGTGGGTTGTGATGATCGCCGCCAACCGGGCCGGCAGCGCCGTATCAGCGCTCCCCTGTTCCACCAGGCGAAGAATCGCCGCCGCCTCATCGGCCGCATCGATCAGGACCTGAAACCCGGTCGCTGCGACCGTCAGCAGATAAACATTGTTGTCGTACTGCGACACCGAGATCTGTCGTCCGATGACTGGGGAGCTGGTCACCTGCGTGGAATCTGTTGCCATAGCAGGATGATACGGGAGCGACCGGGGCTGGAAAATCGTCACGGCCACGACAACAAGCTTGTTAGAGAGCGAATGACGGGAATCGAACCCGCATTAACAGCTTGGGAAGCTGCTGTTCTGCCATTGAACTACATTCGCCAGAGACACCCTCGACTACCACGCGACCTGGTGACAGTAGTCAAACCACCGCCAACCGCAGCCACGTGACCTTGAATCAGAACAACCGGAGCGGTGGCCGAGGCACCCGACGGCTGACCCGAAAAAGGCGGGGCCTAGCATAGCGTATAAAGAGGTTTCACAAAGTTGCGTCGGGTCGACTCAATATGTAACATGAGCGTCATCGACTCAACTCTGGGAAAGGAGCCCGGCCGCGGGCTACCACCCCCAGGTCAGATCACGGGTTTCCCCGGCTGACCTGTCGAGATAGACAAGGAGAAATAACTATGGCCACACCATTCGATCCGTTCCGCGATGTCGATCGCTTCCTCAACCAAGTCAGCCGCAGCGTCGCCTCGGGCGCCCGTTCGATGCCGATGGACCTGTTCCGCCAGGGCGACCATTTCATCGTCAAGGTCGATTTGCCCGGTGTCAAAGCCGACCAGATCGACATCGACGTCGATGACCGGACCCTGACGATCCGGGCCGAGCGGCTCGCCGAAACCTTCGACACAACGGATGACAAGAATCAGTGGGTGTCCCGGGAGCGGATTTCCGGTACTTACGCCCGCCAGATCACGTTGGGCTCGGGACTCGACGTCTCTCAGATTACGGCCGACTACACCGACGGCGTCTTGACGCTGACGTTGCCGGTCGCCGAAGAGGCCAAGCCGCGCAAGATTGCCGTTCAGAGTGGCTCGGCCTCCCCCAGTCTGGGAGCCGGTGTCATCGACGGCAAGGTTCCGGTCAGCTGACCCAGCCAGTCACCAGCCGGGGCTGACGGCCCTCACGGGAGGCAAGTCCACCAGTTCCCTCTGACTCAGTGGGGCTCTTTCCTGAGATGGTTAACCACCCGATCGGGAAAGGGCCCCACTACTTTTTGTTTTTGCCTGTTTCAGGCGCGTTTTTGTTTTAGGACTGGTTCTGTTTGTCGGCCAAGGCCGTGGCCTAGGAGAGTTCAAGTGCAGCTGACCAAGTGGTGATCTGTCGGTCTAATGACCAGTTCTGGCAGAACCTGAGCTTTCGGTCTGACTGGCCGACTCGGGCTGGCTCAGTCCGTAAGCCTGGTGGAGCAGCCAGATCGGGTGTTCGACCTGCGCCCCGGTGTGATGACGGAGTTGCCAGCGGCAGGTTTCCGTATCACAGACGGCCAACTTCGGACTGACGGCGACGATCTTGTCGAACAGCGGTTGACCAACCGCTCGGGCGATCGGATATTTCTCGCGTTTCAACCCGTAGGTGCCGGCGATGCCACAACAGGTGGCGCCCGATTCGACGACCGTCAATTGCGGAATCAAGCGCAGCAAGGGCACCGCCGGATGGCCGATGCCCTGACTCTTGAGCTGGCAGGGGGCGTGGTAGACGACGGTCATCGGGTTGGGCCGCAAATTTAACGGCAACTCGCCCCGATCGGCCAGATCGAGCAGAAATTCGCAGATATCCCAGGTCCGGGCCCCGACCGCCGCCAACTCCGGATCGTCGACACCGAGAATGAGGCGGGCCTCGTGTTTCAGCATCCCCTGACAGGAACCAGCCGTCGACACGATCGGCAGATCGCGCGGGGCTTGATCAAGATCGGCCACCAGCTGCCGGACCCACGACCGAGCGGTGTCGAACAGACCATTCGACTGGAGAGCCATGCCACAGCAGCCTTGCTTCGGCACCAAAACGCGATAACCAATGTGTTCGAGGACTTCAACCGCCCGAATTGAGGTTTCAACCTCGAAGTAGTTACCGGCGCAGCCGTGGAAGAAGACAACTGTTCCCCGATTGCCGGCGCCGGGCGCTGAATGATGGTTGCGCCACCAGCTTTGGAAACTGTGGCGTTGAATCGGTGGCATGGCGGCGTCACGGTGAATCCCGGCCACTTTTTCCGCCACCACCCGGATCGGCTTACTCGCCAAAGCCGCGTTGGCCAGGGGCGCGACCGGACTGAGCGCCACACCCATCAGGGTGGTGCGTGAGATCAACTGATCCCGCCACGGCATGTGGCCCTTTTTCATTGCCGCCCGGGCAATGCCATTGAGTTCGGAGACTTTGACTCCCTGGGGGCAGACCACGGTACAGGTGCCACAACTTGAGCAGTAATCCAAACTGTGATCGACCGAGGCCCCGAGGCGGAACCGTTCGGCTTGCGGGCCAATGTATTTCGGCCCCGGGAACAGCGGCGTCACTGCCATGACCGGGCACTGACTCTCACAGATCGTGCATTTGACGCACTGATCGACGCTGGCCTTGGTCAACTGGACCGTTTCGTGGCTAGTGGGCTCGAACATGGTCTTCCCCCTCCCGCTCGTGAACCGCGGCCGCCGAACTCAGGATGGCGCTGGTGGCGGCCCACGCCGACCCGATAGCGATACCCTCGCCCGATTTCTCCGACCAGCGGATGGCGCCACCCAAGAGCGACCCGGCGGCGTGCAGATTGTCGTAAACCGGCGTCCCTTGAGAGTCGAGTACGCGCATCGCCGGATCGACCGCCACCCCGATCCGGAACAAGGCTTGATCTGGCCAATAGTCACCGGTCAACAAGTCGCTGTTGGCGTCACCGCCGTCGACGCCGCGCAGG
>JAISGZ010000139.1 GCA_031262845.1 Propionibacteriaceae bacterium
AGTCAATCAACGTTTAAACAAGTTTAATCCGGGCCCAGTTTGACGCCGCACTGGCGTAGCCTTCTTCAAATAACCAGGCAGTGACAAGCCAGTTCGTTGTTCCACCGATTAAACGGTGAAAGTCGACCAGGGCGAAACATCGGGGGCAGCGGTCAGGTCAGGCCGACCGTGCGACAATAACCCGGTGCCAGGTATGAATTTAACCCGTCAGGAAGCCGAAGCCAGAGCCACATTGATCGCTGTCGATCAGTACCAGGTCGAATTGGATCTGACTTCGCCCGGCCCTACTTTCCGCTCCATTTGCCAGGTCAGCTTCGATTGTCGGCAGGTTGGCGCCAGTAGTTTTATCGACCTGATCGCCGACCGGGTTGACGCGGTTATCCTCAACGGTCAGCGGCTCGATCCGGCCACCGTGTTCGCCGACCACCGGGTCCAGCTACCCGACTTGCAAGCCCACAATGAGCTTCTGATCAGCGCCGATATGGCGTGGTCACACACCGGTGAGGGTCTCCACCGATTTACCGACCCGATCGACGGCCAGACCTATTGCTACAGCCAGTTCGAAGTCGCCGACGCCCGCCGGGTCTTCGCCAACTTCGAGCAACCGGACCTCAAAGCCCAGTTCCACTTCCAGGTCACAGCCCCGGCCGACTGGACCGTCTGGTCGAACCAACCGGTCGACGGTGAACCCGAATCAATCGCGCCGGCCGACTCGGCCTCAACGTCGGACACGGCCACGCCGGCTGCTGGCACTGCGGTTGCCGCCACCCCGGCCCGGCGTTGGCAGTTCCGGCCGACACCGGTGATGTCGACCTATTTAACAGCCATCGTGGCCGGCCCCTATCAAGCTTGGCAGGACCACTATCAATCGGTCGATGGCCGAATTATTCCGTTATCAATTCTGGTCCGCCCGACGATGGCGGAATTCCTCGATAGCGCCGAACTCTTCGATATTACGCGGCGTGGCTTCGAATTTTACGAACAAGCCTTCGGGCTGCCCTTCCCCTACGAGAAATACGATCAAGCTTTTGTGCCGGAATATAACGCCGGGGCGATGGAAAATATCGGGCTGGTGACTCTCACCGAGGTTTACGTCTTCCGCTCCAAGCCGACCCAGGCCGCCGTCACTCGGCGGGCCATCACCGTGCTCCACGAACAGGCTCACATGTGGTTCGGCGATCTCGTGACCATGCGTTGGTGGAACGATTTGTGGCTCAACGAATCGTTCGCCGAGTTCGTCTCCCACCTAGCGGCGGCCGCCAACACCCGCTGGACCGAGGCCTGGACGACCTTCCTGGCGTCCGAGAAGAGCTGGGCCCTGAAACAAGATCAATTGCCGTCCACCCATCCCATCGTGGCGCCGATCCGCGACCTGGCCGATGTCGAGGTCAACTTCGACGGCATCACCTACGCCAAGGGCGCCGCCGTCTTACGCCAGTTGGTCGCCTGGGTCGGACAAGACAACTTCCTCCGTGGGGTTTCGGCCTACCTTCGCCGCCACGCTTGGGGCAACGCCACCTTGGCGGATTTGTTGACGGAACTAACGGCCGCTTCCGGCCGTGACCTGACGGCTTGGTCACAGCACTGGTTGGAAGAGGCCGGGGTCACGATCTTGTCGCCTGAGATCAGGCTGGCTACGGTCGACGGGTCGGAAGACGCCACGAACTCGGCGGTGACCGAAAACGACTCACAAACCACAAGCACGGCGGCGTTTCAGACCGATTCCCAGGCCACAAGCGGAACGGTCCAGAACGACTCCCCAGCCACGATCGGCCAGCCGATCGATCAGTTGACGATCCACCAGACAGTGCCTCCGATTTACGCTGAAACAGCCGCTGACTTGGGCTTACCAGCAGTCACACCGAGTTTGCGGCCGGCCCGGTTGGCGGTCGCCGGCTATTACCGTCAGCCCCAAGGGCTGACCCGCGGTTGGCAGTGTGAGGTCGACATCACGGGCCCGACGACTGTCGTACCAGCAGCCCAAGGCCAAGCCAAGCCCGATTTATTACTCGTCAACGACGGCGATCTGGCCTACGCCAAACTCCGGCTCGACCCGGTCAGCTTGGAAACCGCCCTGACCGATGTCGCCCAGTTGCACGATCCGCTGGCCCGGGCCTTGGTCTGGGCGTCACTGTGGGACGCTACCCGGGACGGCGAGTTACCGGCCCGGCGCTACGTCGAAGCCGTGGTCGGACCCGACTTGGCGACCAATCCGGCGACTTTGCCGGCCGCCCCGATCGCCCAGGAAACCGACCCGACAACCGTGCAGACACTGCTGCTCCAGGCTCGGACTTGCCTGGCCTACTACGTTCCGGCGCCCGAGCGCCAAACCCTGAGTGACCAGACGGCGACCCGTCTGCTGGCGCTGGCTCAGAGCGCGCCACCGGGTTCCGATGGCCAACTCCAGTTGACCCGGGCTTTCCTGGCGCTGGCTCAGACGCCCGCCGCCACCGATGTCTTGCTGGCTTTGTGGGAGGGACACGAGGCCATCCCCGGACTGGTCGTCGACACCGATCTGCGGTGGGATGTGGTGACGAGTTTGGTCGCCCAAGGCCGGCTCGATGACGCCGCCATCGCCGCCGAATTGGCTCGTGACCCGAGTACCCGGGGCCACGAATCGGCCGCCCGGGCCCGCGCCGCCCGGCCCACGGTGGCGGCGAAACAGGCCGCCTGGCAAGCCGTGTTATCCGATCAGACGATCAGCAACGCGACCCAACGGGCGCTCATCGCCGGTTTCAACCAGGTCGGAGACCGGGACTTGTTGACGCCTTTCGTCGAGCCCTATTTCGCGGCCCTGACCGAGGTCTGGCGGACCCGCACCCGGGAGATGGCGACCAATGTGGTCGAGGGCTTCTACCCCGCTCTCAGTCTCAACCAAGTCGATGTTGTCGCCACCACCGATCGCTGGCTGACCGACCAGGCCGACGCCAGCCCGGCCCTGCGGCGGCTGGTTATCGAAGGCCGGGCTGCGGTCCGGCGGGCGCTGCGGGCTCAGCGACAGGCTTAAGTCGGCCACCGCGACCGTCGGCGGCGTGGCGGAGAGCGTCGATGGAGATTTGCTGTCATTCTCGGCGCGCCCTAGGCCGACCTGGCCCCCTCTGCCTATGGTTGAGACTGACTATAGGTGTATCCAACGACCCCTCAGACAGGATGACCGCGTGATCGAAACGCGCCACCTAACCAAGGTGTTCGGCTCCGTCCGAGCCGTTGACGACCTGACGATGAGTGTCAGGGCTGGTTTGGTGACCGGTTATCTCGGGTCGATTGGGGCTGGTAAAACCGCCACCCTGCGGCTGATCGTCGGGCTGGACCGGCCGACCAGCGGCAAAGTCCTCGTTAATGGCCACCCGTACGCCCACCACAAAGCCCCGATGCACGAAGTCGGCCTGCTGCTCGACAACAGCGTCGCCCACCCCGGCCGGACCGCTCGATCTCATCTGCGGGCTTTAGCGGCGACGCACCGAATCAAACCGAACCGGGTTGACACGGTGATCGAGATGGCCGGTCTACAGGCGGTGGCCCGCCAGCGGGTTAGTACGTTCTCACGCAGCATGAATCAGCGGCTCGGCATCGCCACCGCTCTGCTCGGCGATCCGGACACCGTCCTGTTGGACGAACCGCTGGCCGGTTTGGACCCCGATGGGGTCGACTGGGCCCGCAGCCTGGTCAAGTATTTGGCCGGTGAAGGCCGGACCGTCTTCGTCACCAGCCGTGACCTCAATCAGCTGTCCGACTTGGCCGATCACCTGATTATCGTGCGCCACGGCGAACTCGTGGCGGACGCCCCGACGGCCGAATTGATCGCCCAACTGTCGGGCACGGTGACGCGGGTCAGTTCGCCCCAGGCCAATGTCATGGCGGCTTTCTTCCGCCGTTACGGCTACGAGGCCATCCTCAATCCGGCCGAGACGACGGTCAAGATCATCGGTTTGGCGCCGTCCCAGGTCGGTGCTTACGCGGCCGGTCACGGTTGGGTGATCCACGAATTGTCGAGTGAGCAGCGGTCGTTGGATGAGGCTTACCAAGCCCTGACAGCCGAGGATTCGCAACTGTCGCTCGAACCACAGACGATGCCGCCGCTGGTCCAAGCCGAGCCGGATGATGATTTCACGGTCACGGGCGACCTCATCGATGACACCGTGACCGATCTGACCGCCGGTCCGGCGACCATTGAATTGACACCCGAGGAAGCCGCGGCAGCGCTCGACGATCAGCCGGAATGGCCGGATGATGACAGGCTGAGTGACGCTGGGACCTCGGCGGAATCGTGGGGGACCAGCGACGAACCGGCCTGGGCTGGTCGCGCTGAACCCTCCGAACCGGCCAGTGATCCGTCCGAAGCGGCCGCTGACCAAGTAGATCTCGACGAGCCGGTGGCCGAAGGGACTGTCATCGTGACACCGGCTGACGACACACAGGCTGACGACGTGCCGTGGTTCCACTCGCCGGTGTCCATCAGCGCCGACCAGCCCGCCGGGTTGGGCCCCGCCTGGTCGGAGGCGGACGGAGCCGACTGGCCCAGCGCCGACAGTTGGTTCCCGCCGGCACCCGCGACTGGTGACTTGGCCGGGTCGATACCGGCCGTTGGCTTGGGTATTCCCGTGGCTGGTGCGGGGGCAAACGACGATGCGGCGGCTGACTTAGCGAATTTCACGGAGTCGGGCGAAGTCGGGACGCCGTTGTCGCCAACCGCCGGACCGGCCTTCGCTGGTCCGCCACCGATCGCGGTCGTGCCTGGCCCGCCCGTCGAACCACTCGTTTCCACGGCCCCAGCCCGGTTCGCGCCGCCGGCCTCGTACGCTTCGATCGGCGCCAGCGTCAGTTCACCGTGGTCACCACCATCACCGCCGCCCTCAGTCCACTCGGTAGAACCCGACACTCGTAAGACAGCCGAAGCCAGGCCGCTGTCTGGACCTTCTGAAGGACCGGCGACACTGGCCACCGCTGAATCGGTTGCGTCCTTCCACCCGGCCGAACCGACGGCTGTCTCGGCACGGGAAACTCCAGCCGCCACTGTGACCGATTCGTCGGTGATCCCAGTCACTGCTGCGCCGGTACCGGCCGCGCCCGCGACCCCGATCTTCGGACCGGCGGCCGCCAGCACCCCCGTTTTCGGTCCGGCGGCGGCCAGTATGACCCGCCAAGCGCCCGCCTTCGGCCCAGCCGCCGCCCAGTCCAGTTCATCGGGCCCAGTCACCAGCAACTCGGCGTCGTCCGGGACGGACCAAGCCGTCGCTAGTTCGGCGTCTTCCGGTACGGAACCGCCCACCCGCAGCCCGGCGGCACAGTTTGCGGAGCCGACCGCCAGCCACCCGACGGCACTGGCTACGGAACTGACCGCGAGCGGCCCGGCTACTCCGGAACCACTCACACCCATACCGGCAACGCCTAATTCATCGTGGCTCAATCTGGCCGACGACTCTTCGGCTAAGACCGCCTTGCCCGTCAATTCGTGGCCACCGGCGGCTTCCTCAGCGACTGATTCCGGGCCCACTGATGAGTCGGACATCATTCCAACTCCAGCCGCTGTGCCAAGTTCAACCGCCTGGCCGGTTTCGAATATCACACCGAATTCAGTTGACAGGCCAATTTCGGATGTGACGACGAATTCGGTGGCCGGCCAAGTTCCGGATATGACACCGCCTCCGGCCGCCGAGCCGACCTACCCGGTCGACGATCTCGACAACTATCTCGGCCCCCTGACCCAGGCCCTCCCCACCCCGACTTATCCCCTGCCCAAGCCCGACCATGCGTCGATCAGACAGACGGATTCGACGCCGCCGACTGAAACCAGCCCGGAATGGACTGGATTAACGTCCCTGACCGGGACATCGGCGGCTCAGCCGGTCACGCCAACGCCCGTGACCTCGGCTGCGGGCAAAGCTTTCCCGCAATTCGACCCAACTCCCACGCCCGACAGCGCCGCGCCCATTTCTCCGGCCCTCAACGGCTGGGATCCGCTCGCGCCGATCCTGCCCATGGAGGCCGTTGTCAACCCGCCGTCAGACTTCGCCAGCCAGGTCGTTTGGCCGAACGCCCACGATGACAGCCCTCAGCCCGTGTCGGCCCGGGTCCAACACCTGATCGATGAACCGTGGACCCCACCGAGTACCGCCCTGCCGTCACTGCTGCCCCGGGCCGGCTGGGACGCCGATATCCCGGCTGACCCATTCGACACCGCCCGGCTCGACACCTGGGAGAGTCGGCCTCTGATCGGCGGTCACCGGTCGTCCGACGAGCCGCTGACTACAAGTGATCCGTCGCACCGAGATTTTTCCGGATTGAGCGCTGATTCACATCTGACCGACGAACCGACAACGACGGGTGATCGTCCCGGCCAAAATTCTCTCGGCCTAAGTTCCGACCTCCACCTAACCGACGGGCCAACGGCATTGAGTGATCGGCCAGACTTGGATTTTTCTCGGCTGAATGGTGGTAACCAGCCGACTGACGAGTTGACCCCGTCGCTGAATCCGCCGACCGCGACCGGTGACCTTGGGCCGACCCCCTCCCTCTCTGAGCTTCTCGTCCCCATCCTCAACCACGACCAAACGGCCAGCGAGCCGCTAACCGCCGCTGCCCTGGACGCCATCACGGCATCATCAGCCACCGGTATTGACCCCGTCCAGACGACCCCAAAGCCATCGGCCCTTCGTAGCGACTCGTTAACGACCTCACCAACCTTGTCCACCTCACCAACCGAGGCCAGCAATTCGTCGGCTAATTCACCGAAGCCCACTCTTCAGACCGGCCTACCCAACCCCGCCACCACGTCATCAACCGTAGTCAGCACCCCATCAGCCGATACCACCGAGACGCCGAGTGACCGCACCGGGCTGACCGACGTGGCTCCCCCGGTTTCCCCTCACTCACCGCTCGTCGCCCCTCCCACCGCTGTAGCCGATGTCACGTTCCCGACCGCTGATCAGACCAGTCCCGTTCAGACCGACACTGATCAGATCAACACTGATCACAACGCCGAGCCCAGCGCTGACACCATCGCCCCGCTCTCGGCCTCCTCGGCCCCAGCGCCCAACCCCACTGGTGATACTTCTCACGACCAAGCATCCTCACCGGCCTCGCTGGCTACGCTTGATGACGCCCAATCAGCACCAGCGGACGACCAAGCAACCGGTCTCATCTGGGACCCAGCACCACCGTCGGCCAGCAGCCGGATTCAACACCTGCTCGACGAGCCGTGGGAACCGCCGGACAGCTTCCTACCGGCCTTGTCACCGACCTCGGCCGTCACCCCCACGCCACCAGCCGACGAACCGCTGACCACCACACCGGCCAGCGAGCACGCCTCAACACCTCGGATCGCCGTCCCGCCGACCATCATTCCGCCGACCCCGCCGATTCCTCTGACACCACCGATCCCGCCGATTCCTCTGACACCACCGGTTCCGCCGACGCCGCCGACCTCATCGGCACCGCCCTCGGCCGCCGCGCCTGTCACCAGTTGGTTGGACAAACCGGATGACCAACCAGCCGCCGCCTCACTGGCCGACGATCTGACCGTGGCTCTCCCGACCACGGCCCTCCCCAGCGTGGCCTGGCCGAATACGGCCACCCAAGCTGAGACCGTGGCCTTACCACCACCCGCCACAGCCGACGCCCCAACGGTCGCTTTACCCGAATCAGCCGTCAGCTCCAGCCGCGGACCAGCAACCCACCTGGCCGAACCACTACCGGGTTTGAGCCCGTCGGTCTGGTCAGCCTCGGACACGACCAATCTGCTCCCGACACCGCCTCTCAGCAGCACCACCCCGACTCCCGAATTGGCCTGGTCAGCAGCGGATTCCCCAAGCAGTCCGGCCTCGCCCGACCAAGTTGGGCGACCCGACGAAGTCGGACGGCCAACCGAAGCCGATCTCAGGTTCGCCGCTCAACCTGAAGCCACCCAAGAACTGTCGGCCACCATCCCGGTCAACCCGACGCTGACCGAATCGATTCAAGCCGGACGGACCTTAGCCGAACTCTGGGCCGGCCCCACGACGGCCGCTTCGGCCTCGACCGACCTGGCGGCCGAACCGTGGCCAGTCCTGACACCGACCGAACCGTGGCGCCCGGCCTCACCCTCATCCGGTCCAGCCGAACCCTTGGATTCGACCACGGCTGAACTGCCGGACTTGGCCTCGGCTGAAACTTCGACATCGGCTCCGGCCAAGCCCCCGACCTCTGCCCAGAACGTGGCCGATCTCACGTCAACAAGCGATGACACGGCGGCGAGTGACCTATCGACCACGACACATCCCATCAGCACCCGGCCCACCGCAGCCACGGGCGACGCCCCGGAACCTCTGGCGACCACGGCCACGACCGAACCGTTCCCGGCCACCAGCGATACCGAGGGCGCCACCACCGGTTCGGCCATCGGCGCATCCGATCACACGCCCGACACCAGCACCACCGCGCCAGCCACTGACAGCCCCTGGATAGCCCTGGCCAACGCCGCCGGACCGGCCGACGACCCGTGGACCAGCTTGATCCGAACCGTCGATCCCCAGGCCCAGCCGTGGGACGGCCAAGCCACCTCGATCACGCCCGACCAGACACCAGCGGCCGGGGCCGCCCAGCCCACCGTGCCCCTGTCTTCAGTGCCACCGACCGTAGCCAGCAGCCAGTTCACGGGGACAGCCGCAACTGACTCGGCCACTCGTTGGCCACCCGCCAGCAGTCATTTCAGCGATGACGATCGCCCGACTCAACCTCTCCGGCTCAGTGATTTCGACCACAGCCAGACTCCCGAGCGTCAGGCGTCGAGCAGCCAGTGGTTGGCCCAGTCGTGGGAACCGGATGCGACCGGCCCCGAGCGAGTAGTCCCAGCCGCCCCGACGGCACCGACTCAGTCGTCGGACCCCTGGGCCGCGGTGGCCGTGCCAACCAGCGGTTGGTCCGATCCGGCGGCCGAAGCCGATCCCTACGATCCGACCGGTCGCCAGCCGACCTTGTACGACGTCACGGCGACTCCACCAGCCGCGCCAGCGACCGTGTCACAGCCCTCGTGGCCCCCGGCTGATACCAGCGCCTGGCCGTCAACCCAAGCCGGTGCTGTCCCGCCCTCGGCTTATCGAGCCCCGAACGCGGCCTATCCGGCCCCGGCGCAGTGGCCACCGGTACCCGTTGGACCGGTCAGCGCCGCCGAGCCCTACCCGACGGCCAGCCAACTTGATGCCCAGACCAACGCCGGTTTCGGCCCACCCGGTTGGGCAGGCGCACCGCCGGCGGCCTGGCCGGCTGGCTACGGTGGTCGTCCGCCGACCTGGACCGCAGCTGGTGGTCCGGCCTACAACGGACCCGCGCCCACGGCCGGTTGGAACCAGAACCCGTGGGCGGCTGCGGCGGCTTACTGGCCCGACGCCGCCCCACCCGAGTACTGGGCCGCGCCTGGTTCCTACCCCGGTTGGCCGGGTTACGCCGCTCTACCACCATCACCGTGGACCGAGGCTCAGAATGGTCTGCCCTGGCCCGCTCCCTATCGGGCTCAGCCGACTCCGCCGTGGACCGGCTGGGGTCCCGCCAACCAAGCCCCGGCCTGGCCGTCTCAACCACCCCCGGGCTACTCGACCGCCTGGCCCGGTTCGACCGCCGCCAGTTGGTCCCAACCAGCCGGTTACCCCCCAGCCGCCGCACCCCAACCAGCGCCGACTTGGCCGCCCGCCACCGCGCCTTCTCGGCCAGGCCCGGCCGAACCACCGTCGACGAGCACGACCCGACCGGTCCAACCAACCTCGATCCAACCTCTGCGGCGCGGCGCGGAGAGCCTCGGTACCCGGGCCCGGAATCGTCCCGGCGCACCACCGGTGGCGCCGCCCGTGGCCCCGACCGCCCCCGGTCCTGGCCTTGGCCAACGTGATCGGGGCTTGCCCAATCGGCCTGGACGCCCACCCACCGGCACCGCCGGTCCACCGGTTGCCCCCCCAGTCAGCCGAACTGCTCCAGACAGTCGAACCGGCCAACCACCTCAGCCACCGAGTCGCGGCACTCGCCCCCAACGGCCACCGGCCAACCCAGCCGCCGCGCCCACCACCGCCCGTGCCACCGCGCCCAGCGGGCAGCGCCGGCCACCATCGGAACCTTTACCGCCACCACCACCGCCACGGGCCTGGGCTCCCGGTACGCGGCCAGGACCGGGACCAGCTGGCCAAGGTGGTACGACCGCCCGGCCGCCCCAGGCGCCAAACCAGCGCCCGACCCGCCCGGCGACTCGGCCAACGACCCGGCCACCCGGTCCAGTACCTCCAGCCAACGGGCCAGTTCACCCACCCAACAGCCGGGCAACTAGGCCGCCTGCGTCCCAGCCCGGTCCCCAATCCTCGGCTGGCCTGACCGGTTTACCCACCCAACCGACCGGTCAACCATCAGCCCGGCCTCGTCCTCAGTCACCTCGGCCACCGGCTCAGTCGGCCCGCCCGCCACAGTCAGGGCCACTGATCACGGGTCTGCCGCCGACGACTGGCCCAACCCGGACTAACCTCCCCCCCACGACTGGCCCAGCCAGAACCAACCTGCCACCGACGAGCGGCCAAGCCCGGACCAACTTCCCCCCGACGACAGGCCAAGCCCAGACCAACCTGCCGCCCACCACTGGCCCCACCCGGACCAACTTCCCGCCCACAACCGGCCAAGCTCGAACCAACCTGCCACCGACGTCACGCCGCCCCGCATCCCGGCCGGGAACCCAACTACCACCGATGCCGACCGACCGCCCTGCCCGGCCACCTCGGGTCGCCCCGCCACCACCGGTCGATACCACGCAACGCCCCTTGCTACCACCCGAAACTGGGCAACGTCCGGCTCGTCCGGCCCGGACCGGCGTGACCGCTGGCGGTCCAGCGCCCAGAGCCACCACCCGGCCAGCCCAAACTGGTGTGACCGCTGGCGGCCCAGCCCCTGGAGTAGCTTCCTGGTCAACCCAGACTGGTCAACCACCAGCCTCAACCGGTCAACCACCCGCGACCGGTCAACCACCGGCTCCGACTCCCGGCACCACCTCCCGCTCTCACCCGACCAGCCGCCTGACCAGGCCTAATGCCGGTCAGCGAAGCAGTCGCCAAGGTGGCCAACCAGCCCCCGGCTCGACCGTTGGACCAACCCGGCCGGCCGCACCCCACCCCCCAGGCGCGCCAACCAGACCAGCCGCTCCTCAACCCACGGGCACAGCACCTAACCAGCGGCCACCAGCCACCAGCCGAGGCCCGGTCGGCGCCGCCCAACCACCAACTCGCCCCGGTGCAACCACGCCCCGCCCGCCCGCCACCGGTAGTAGCGGCCGCCCGACTCAGCGCTCAGCCTCAGCCGGTGGGGGCCGTCACGCCGCCTCGACCACCCGCTCCGGCCAGCCGTGGCCGAAACCACTGGTCCCCGCCCCACCAGGCACCGTGCCAACCTCGTCGGTGGTCGCCGACGTCGAAGATTCCGGTTCCCTGACACCGCTGCTTGATAAGCTGTTATTCGATCTCGACCTGACGCAGTCATCGCCCTCCCGGCAAAGTTTCCACGACCTGCCGGCCAGCCCTTCGTCCAGTAGCCGCCGCCGTCCCGAAGACACCGGGTCGATCACCCAAGCTTCGATCCGTCGGCTGTGGGAGGAAGGGAACCAGCGGTGAATCCGTACGCCTCAGTCGGGCCGATCCGTCTGTCTCTGATCGGGATCATCCGGTCGGAGTGGATCAAGTTCGCGTCCTTGCGAACCAACCACTTGGTGCTGAGTTTCTTCATCATCGTGTCGGTCGGCTTCAACGCCATTCTGTGCTTCGGCCTCTACCGAAATGGCAACACCGACGACTTGGCCGGTTTGCATATCTCCGAGTTGATCGCCCAAATGACGATCATGGTCGGCACCTTGGTCAGCGGCGTCCTCGGCGTCCTCAGCATGACCCACGAGTACTCATCCGGGCTGATCCGATCGTCCTTCACGGCCGTGCCCCGGCGGCTCCCCGTAGTGGTCGGCAAAGCCGTCATCCTCATCATCACCGCCAGTGTCACGAGCCTCGTAGCCATCGCCCTGTCTTACTTGGCGGCCTGGATGTTCTTACGTGGCACGGGCGTCGATTTGAGTTTTTACGCCGGTGAAAACGGCCGCATCCTCGGTGGTGTCGTCCTCTACGTTGTCACGGTGACTCTGCTCGGCCTCATGGTCGGCAGTTTGATTCACACCACGCCCGGCGCCTTGGCCGTCATCATCGCCGTGGCCTTCGTCCTCCCGCTCGGCGCCGATCTGCTCCACAACCTGGCCGTCAATTCCGCGCCGGGCGGCTATGCCCTCTGGCAGCGACTGATTTTCTACGCCATTGAGTTGTTGCCGACCGAAGCCGGTGAACCCCTGGTGACCTGGGCTGGCACGACCAGCGATCTGACGCCGTCACTTCACCTCGGGATTATCGGCGGTGTCGCCGTCATGTGGGCCTGGGTCCTGGTGTTCGCCATCCCAGCCCTGATCCGGTTGCGGGTGCGCGACGTCGCCTGAGACCGACCGACGCCCGTTCCGATTTCACGGTCAAATGACGGGATTGAGACTGTTGTCAGCCTTCACCGCCGTCAGACCATCATTTTTTGCTCCCCTGATACAGGCTCCCGTGACACATCCAAATCCGCTGCGACTGCCGCCGACTTTGGCACCAGTCTCAGCCGTCTCAGACCAGCGCCGGCGCCAACACCTGAACACCGTCGGATCAGTACCACCACCATCTCCCCTATCCTGAAGCCGTGTCTCATAGTCATGGCCATCACCTCCCCGCCACCAATTTGACCAAGTTCGCCTGGTTGTCGATTGCCGCCGCCGTGGTCACGATTGGGCTCAAGACCGCGGCCTGGTGGGTCACGGGTTCGGTCGGCCTGTTATCCGACGCCACCGAATCACTGGTCAACTTGGCAGCCGCCGTCTTAGCCCTCTTTGTCCTGAGGGTTGCCGCCCGCCCACCCGACAGCACCCACCATTTCGGTCACGCCAAAGCCGAGTATTTCTCGGCCGCCGTCGAAGGCGTCATGATCTTCATCGCCGCCGTCATCATCGTCGCCAGCGCCGTTCGCCGCCTGCTCAACCCCCAACCGCTGAGCGACCTCGGTATCGGCCTGATCGTCGCGGTCGCCGCCTCGGTCGTCAACGGCGTGGTCGGTGTCATCTTGCTCCGAGCGGGCCGCCGCCATCGCTCGATCACGCTGACCGCCGACGGTAAACATCTCTGGACCGATGTCGTCACGACCGCCGGTGTCCTCATCGGGCTTGGCCTCGTCACCCTGACCGGGTGGGAGTGGCTCGACCCGGTGGTCGCCATCCTGGTCGGCGCCAACATCATCTGGACCGGTTTCCGGCTCATCCACGGCGCCGGCGGCGGGTTGATGGACCGGACGCTGTCCGCGGCCGACAACCAAACCATCGCCGAAGCCTTGGCCCAGCAGACCGACGATGATGTCAGCTTCCACGGCCTGCGCACCCGCCAGTCGGGCCGAGTCCGGTTCGCCACGGTCGACATGCTGGTGCCCGGCAACTGGACCGTCCGCCAAAGTCACGACCGCCTCGAAGAGGTCCAGACGGCCGTCAAGGCGGTCCTGCCCGACCTCGACGTGACTGTCCATCTCGAACCCCGCGAAGATCCTCGCTCGTACGGCGAATATCCAGTCGAAGTGCCGATTCCGGACGACCCAAATTTGCAGCCGTAACTGCAGGTCTTGAACGATTCTCGAAAAAGTGCAGTCATATCTGCACGATTGCGGGCGGGCCGCATGGCCAACGGCACCAACCTGAGAACAACCCGCCCCCGGGAACCGCCAGCCCCCATCTCACTCCCTACCACCAGCGGTCCCGCAGCGTGGCAATACCGTACGGCTGAGCGGCTGGGGTGGACTATCGTTGAGGCGTCCATCGTCAGGCGAAAGGGAAAAGTCCGTGTCCACCCCCATTCTGGTTGTGAACTGTGGTTCCAGCTCATTGAAATACCAAGTCATCGAGATCGAGTCGGAAGCCGTCTGGGCTAATGGCCTGGTGGAGAAAATTGGCTTGCCAGAGGGTGAAGTGACCCATAAGACCCCGGCCGGTGAACACACCGTGACGGCGCCGATCCCCGATCACGTGGCGGCTTTGCAGCTGGTCGCGCTGGCGTTCGAGAAGCACGGCCCGAGCCTGGCCGACGTGGTAGCCGTTGGTCACCGGGCGGTTCACGGTGGCGAGCGTTTCCGGGCTCCGACCCTGATCGACGACGATGTCATCGCCGGTTTGACCGAGTTGGCCGGTTTGGCGCCGCTCCACAACCCGCCGGCCATCGAAGGCATCAAAGCCGCCCGGGCGATGTTGCCCAATGTGCCCCACGTGGCGATTTTTGACACCGCTTTCTTCTCGACCTTGCCGCCTGAGGCCTACACCTACGCCATCGACAAGAACCTGGCCCACCAATACTCGATCCGGAAATACGGCTTCCACGGCACGTCACACTCGTTCGTGTCGAAGGAAACGGCCAAGTTCCTCGGCCGCGACCTGGCGTCCCTGAAGACCATCGTCTGCCACCTTGGCAACGGGGCTTCGATCTCAGCCGTTGACGGCGGGGTCGCTATCGAAACCTCAATGGGCCTGACGCCGCTGGCCGGTTTGGTCATGGGCACGCGCTCCGGCGATATCGACCCCGGCGTCTTCGCCTATCTGTTGCGGCAAGCCGGAATGGATGCGACCGCGGTGGACACCTTGCTCAACAAACAGTCAGGGATGTTCGGTTTGACCGGCATGTCCGATTTCCGTGATATCGATGATGCGGTCGACGCCGGTGACCCGGACGCTCAATTGGCGGTGTCGGTTTATCTCCACCGGCTGGTCGGCTACATCGGTTCGTACATCGCCCAACTCGGTGGCGTAGACGCGCTCGTCTTCACGGCCGGTGTCGGTGAGAACGACGCCACGATTCGGAAGGGTATCTGCGACCGCTTAGCGCCGCTCGGCTTCCAGCTCGATCCGGAAGTGAACGCGGTCCGGTCGAAAGAGCCCCGCCTGATTTCCCAACCCGATTCACCCGTCAAGATCCTCGTGGTGCCAACCAATGAGGAATTGGCGATGGCTCGAGAGACGGCTGCTACCATCCGCTCATGACAACGGCGTTGGTAACCGGCGGGACGGTCGGTTTGGGTCAGGTTTTCGCCGAGAGATTGGCTCAAGATGGCTGGGACCTGGTCTTGGCTTCGCGTGATGCCGCTGGCCTAGAACAGGCCGCGGATCGTTTGCGGACGAGTTACGGTATCGCCGTCGAAGTCATCCCAACCGATCTGGCAGACCGGGCCCAAACCTTGGCCTTGGCCGAGCGGTTGGAAGACCCGGACCGGCCGATCGACCTGCTGGTCAACAACGCTGGCTTTGGGATTCACGATTCGCTGATCGACCTCGACGTTGATCGCATGGTGCGGGCCGTCGAAGTCATGGACATCGCCCCGGCCATCCTGTCGGCGGCCGCCGCTCGGTCGATGAAAGACCGCGGCCAAGGTGGCATCATCACGGTCACGAGTTCGGCTGGCACACTGCGCAACGGCATCTACTCGGCCGTCAAGGACTGGGCCACGATCCACAGTGAATCGTTGGCCATCGAATTGGCCGGTACCGGTGTCCGGGTGGTCGCCGTCATGCCGGGCTGGGTCGAAACCGAGTTCCACCAGCGAGCCGGGATCAAGGCCAACGCCTTCCCCAGCTTCCTCAAACGACTCGTCTACATCCCGGCCGAACAAGTCGTTGACCAGGCCTTGAAGGCGGTCGCCGAAGGCCGCGTGATCTGCGTTCCGACGAGGCGTTGGGCCTTCTTCGTCTGGCTCGGCCGAGTCATGCCACGGGCGCTCAACCGCCGGGTGTCGGCCGCTCTGACCCACTCCCGGACGTGACCTGGTGACGACAGACCAACCGTCAGCGGGCTCCTCGGGAGTCCCAACTCAGGACGCCTCGAATCCGGTTGCTCCGGCTCAGGCCACCTCAGCCCAGGCCACCTCGGCTCCGACCACCCCGACTCAGGCCCAACCGCGACAGGTCATCTTCGTCTGCTGGGGCAACATCTGCCGCTCACCAATGGCCGAGCGCGTGGCCCGTAAACAGGCCCTGGTAGCTGGCCTGACCGATGTGGTCTTTACCAGTGCCGCCACGTCGACCGATGAAATCGGCCACCCGATCGACCCGCGTGGCCGGCGGGTTCTCGAACGGGCCGGCTACGAAGCCGACGGTCACTCCGCCCATCAGATCACGACCGAGGAAATCGCCCAAGCCGAGTTGGTCGTCGTCATGGAGCAACTTCACATCGACTTACTCCTGCGGCGAGCACCGCAGGCCACGAACCTGGTCTTGTTGACAGATTTCGACCCCGCCCACCGAGGCGAGCCAGTCGACGACCCCTGGTTCGGCCCCGATTCAGCCTTCGACGTCACCCTGGCCGCCATCGAGAGCGCCCTACCCGGTTTGTTCGACTATTTGAAGAACCCATCTGGCCTTGCGGAAGCCGTGTAACAACTCGACTTGGAACACAGGTGTTACAGTTCGTACTAATTCTCCCCGCCATCCAGGTGTACCTGCATTGGCGGGGATTATTTGTCAGGTGAAACGCGAAACCACATCGTCAGAACGGCCTGCCGACCTACTGAGTGGGCTCCCCCAGTCCTTGGTTTTGACCAGTAGAATCGCACTCGTCCTGTCACGGAGAGAGGCCGATGTCATCGAGAACCATTGACCCACGTCACTACCGTTCGCGGGTGCGCAGTGGGGCGCGTTTCGTGGCTCAGGGGCTGCTCATGCGCACGGCCGTGTTGAATCTGTGCAAGGTCCAGGTTCACGGTCGCGAACTGCTCGACAACGTCGAAGCGCCGTTCATCGTCATCGCCAACCATTCCTCCCACCTCGACGCGCCTCTGATCTTTGGCACGCTGCCGCACCGCTTGTCGAAACATCTGGCGACCGGCGCGGCGGCCGACTTCTTCTTCGACAAAAAACTCAAAGGGACGGCCACCTCCCTGTTCTTCAACGCCTACCCGGTTGAACGCAAGGGTTTACGCACCCGCAAGGGCATCACCGGGCAACTGCTGGACGAAGGCATCCCGCTGCTGATCTTCCCCGAGGGTACGCGCTCCCGGAATGGCGCTATCGGCCACTTCACGCCCGGCGTGGCGGCGCTATCGATCGCCCGTGACATTCCCGTCCTGCCGGTAGCGCTAGTCGGCGCCTTCGCCGCCTGGCCGTATTACCGCTCGATCCCGCCGGTCAACCACCCCGAAATCCACGTCGTTTTCGGCCACCCACTGATGCCGATGCCCGGCGAAATCGCCCACCAATTCGCTGAGCGCCAACAACGTGTCATCGCCGAACTCCACAACTCAACCGCCCGGGCCTACAAGTTCCCGACCCTCGACGACTACGAGCGCGCCGCCGTCCTCAAACGCGCCGGCCAAGACGATGAACCCGCAAAACCCGAGGCCGACCAGTCCTAGTCGCCCGTCTGGCCGTTCTCCCTGGTCATCAGCATCTTGTTGTCAGCCCACGCTCCTAATTTCAACTTAGGTCGTGAACTTGAAATAAGAGGCCATCGGTCCCCTGCCTTATTTCAATTTTGGCCGCGAACTTGAAACAGGGAACGGTCAGATTACCGCTCAACCACTTCGGCAGCGTCAGGAATAGCGAAATCCTCGGTCCCTAAATTGGCGTAGAAACGACCGGACTGGGCGGTGAATCTCAGGACGCAGTAATCGGGGTCGGTGACGCCTTGGGAGTAGTAGATCGTGTCGCCGTCGTGCCAGATCAGGGCCTTGTGTTCGGCGTCTTCGAGGACTTCCATGGTGCCGGTCAGCAAAGCTCCCTGGAAACGCTGCGGGTCGAAGAAATAGAGGCAGGCTTGAGGCCGTTGCCGCCATTGAGCAACCCGCCGCGATGACGTGTTGGTCGTGAAGTAAAAGGTCTTCAGGCCTTCTCGACGCCGTGGCGGGAGCATGGCTTTGGCGTTGGGAAAGCCCCCGTCATCGACCGAACCGACGATAGCGACGGGTTGGTTGTCGATCAGCTGGCCGACAACTTTCAGTGGGCTGTCCAACACCGGCACCTCGGCTCAGGCTTGAGCGAACCGGGATGGCTGCCCGGACGGCTCCGCCTGGGCCTGGATGGCCGTGATCGCCACCGTGTTGACGATGTCGTCGACCAGGGCCCCGCGGGACAGGTCGTTGACCGGCTTGTTGAGGCCTTGGAGCACGGGGCCGATGGCCAGCGCACCCGAGGTCCGCTGGACGGCTTTGTAGGTGTTATTACCCGTGTTGAGGTCGGGGAAGATGAAGACCGTGGCTTTCCCGGCCACCGGCGAATCCGGCATCTTGGTCCGGGCGACCGTGGCGTCCATCGCGGCGTCGAACTGAATCGGCCCTTCGACGAGCAACTCCGGATCCCGCTGCCGCACCAGCTCGGTGGCTTCGCGGACCTTGTCGACGTCCGTGCCGCTGCCCGACGTACCTGTGGAATACGACAACATGGCGACCCGCGGCGTGATCCCGAACGCCTTGGCGGTTTCGGCCGAAGCGATCGCGATATCGGCCAGTTCGGTAGCCGACGGGTTGGGGTTGACGGCACAGTCGGCGAATACCAAGACGCGGTCCGGCAAGCACATCAAGAACGACGAACTGACGACCGAGAAGCCCGGCCGGGTCTTGATGAACTCGAGGGAGGGCCGGATCGTATTGGCGGTGGTGTTGACCGCACCCGACACCATGCCGTCGGCGAGCCCGAAATGGACCATCATGGTCGCGAAATACGACAGGTCTTTGAGCTTGTCACGGGCCTGTTCGATGGTGATGCCCTTCTTCGCCCGGAGGCGGGCGTACTCGGCCGCGAACTTGTCGACCAACTCGGGGTTCGACGGATCAATGATCGTGGCCCGGTTGAGTTTGAGATCCAGCGCCGCCGCTCGGGCCAGGATCGACTCCTGGTCGCCCAGCAGGATGATGTCCGACACATTGCGCGCCAGCAAAATATGAGCCGACTGCAAAATTCGGTCGTCACTGGCTTCGGGCATCACGATGACACGCTTGTCAGCCCGGGCTTGTTGCATCAGTTGATACTCGAACATGAGCGGCGTGCGGACATTCGACCCGATCAGATCAAGCGCCCGGCCGAGCTTGTCGGCGCCGACGTAACGGTCGAACATCTTGTGCGCGATCTCGACCTTGTGCGACGAATCGGTGATCTCGCCTTCGAGACCGAACATCCGTTCAGCCGTCGTATAGGTTCCGAACGTCGTCCGGGCGATCGGCGGTTTCGGATCAATGGTGGAGATCAACTGGTCGATTTCGTGGGGAATCTCGAAGCCACCGACCAACAAGATGGCGGCGATCGACGGGAAACCACCGGACTGGTGAGCCAGCAGCAACCCGGGCAAGAGATCGAACCGGTCGGCCGGCGTGATCACCGTGTAATTCGGCGACATCCCCGCTAAGACGTGCGGCAAGGTCATCGCCGCGATCATGACGCCGAGCGACTCCTGTTCCAGCTGTTCTTCGTGGCCGTAGAGGACCGTCGCCTCGGTCGACTCGAACTGCTGGCGCACGGTCGGCGACGTGAGCGACAAATTCTCCGGCAAAACCGCCACGATCGGCAGTTCGAGCGAAGCCAGCGCGGTCTGATAATCCGATAGTTCAGCGCCGTTAACCCGCGTCGCGACCACACCCAAACCAGTCACGTGGCTGCTGTCGATCTCGTCTTGGATCGAGTCGATCATGTTGCGCAAGCCTTCCGGCGTCCGCCCATCGCCGCGCACGACCAGCAAGGTGACGGCGTTGAGGTTCCGCGCCACCGCCACGTTGAAGGAGAACTCGGCACTACCCAAGTCACCGACGTAATCCGAGCCGACGATGACGAT
>JAISGZ010000230.1 GCA_031262845.1 Propionibacteriaceae bacterium
ATCCACCCAAGCCAAAACCCCATTCGATGACCGTCACGGCGTCAGACATGAGACTTTCCAGATCGAGATCATCGACTTCTGTCACCGACGACAGGCGATAAACGTCGACGTGAACCAGCCCCGGACCCGAGTTTTCCGGAGCATAGAACCGGACCAGTCCAAAGGTCGGCGAGACGATCGGTCCACGCACTCCGAGGCCAGCCCCAATGGCCTGGGTCAACGCCGTTTTCCCGGCTCCCAACGGACCAGCCAACAAGATCACATCCCCGGCCCGCAACCCAGCCGCCAACTGACGCCCCCAGCGCTCGGTGTCCGCCACCGTCGGTAAGGCACAACGCCACGCGGCCACTTCAGTCACGCCAGTTCCTCCCTGACCAGTAGCAGTTCCCTCGGCGGGTTGGTCTTTCGACCACCCCCAAGCTTGGCACCCCTCGTCAACGATTGGATCCCACATCCCATCATGAGACGTCCGGCCGGCTGAGAACGCCAGCGTCGACGTCTGTCGTCAACGATTGAGTCCCCCATCCGGTCATGAGACCCCCGCCATTGTTCGTTTCACCACCAGCGGTACCTCGTTCCTAGTTGGCCCCCCGCTCCGCCACGGGAAACCCGCACGGCGGCTGCCAACCAGCTCAAACCAAACCCCAACCAAACCCCACTTCGCCCCGGAAAACCCTACTGATTGAGGCAAACGGTTATGATCAGAAGCGGTTGAATCCCGCCGCCAGCGCGAGGAGGTCCGGTGCGCGTCGCCATCATCGCTGAGAGTTTCTTACCCCAAGTCAACGGGGTCACGAACTCGGTGCTGCGGATCGCCGAACATTTCCGGGACCGCGGTCACGAAGCCTTGATCATCGCCCCAGCCGATCACGATGTCCCCGCCAGTTGGGCCGGCCACCGGGTCGTCACCGTGCCAGCGGTCAGTTTCCCCCTCTACAGCGACGTCAAAATTGGCCTGACTCCGACTTTCGTCATCGAACGCCTGCTGGAAGACTGGCAGCCCGACTTGGTCCACGCCGCCTCTCCGTTCATGATCGGTCACAACGGTCTGCTGGCCGCCGCTCGGCTGTCGCTGCCGACCGTGGCCGTCTACCAAACCGATGTCCCCAGTTACGCCGGGCGTTACGGGCTCGGTTTCGTCGAGACCCTGGCCTGGGCCAAGGTCCGCGACATTCACAACCTAGCGACCTTGACCCTGGCTCCCTCCAGTTACGCCCGCGACCAACTGATTGAGCACGGTATTCCCCGGGTCGAAGTCTGGGGCCGAGGGGTCGACACCGTCCGCTTCAACCCAGCCAAACGAGACTCTCAACTCCACGCCACTTGGGCGCCGAACGACGACATCGTCATCGGTTCGATGGGACGGTTGGCGCCCGAAAAGCAGATCGCGGATCTGACCGTGGTGGCCGATATCCCGGGTACCCAGTTGGTCATCGTCGGCGACGGGCCGTCCCGACGGGCCCTGGCGACGCAACTGCCTGAGGCTCATTTCCTCGGCCAACTCAGCGGTGAAGTTTTGGCTGAAACCTTGGCGACTATGGATTTCTTCATCCACCCGGGCGAGCTGGAAACCTTTGGCCAAGCCATCCAAGAAGCCATGGCCAGCGGCTTGCCAGTCTTGGCCCCAGCCCGGGGTGGCCCCCTCGACCTCATCCAATCCGGCCACAACGGCTATCTCTACGCGCCCGGCGATCTGGTCGAACTCCGACGCCGCAGCGTCGAACTCGTCACCAACGACCAACTTCGCCGCAACTGCTCCCAAGCCGCCCGGGCCTTCGTCGAACAACGCACCTGGCCTCATCTGTGTGACCAATTACTCAACTACTACGAGCAAGCCCGCCGCCCCTGGTCCGACGGTGAAATCACAGCCGATTTGCGCTAGAAGGCTCCGACGGTAGCCGTTATCAGCCCAACCCTGACGACTTTCGTCTTGGCAGGTGCCCGGTTAGTCGATCGTCGTATTGGTGTCGATGATGTCGAACCCCAGCGCCGACCACGCGGCCAATAAAGCTTGATCTCCACTGATAACCACCACCCCGTCGCCCGCCAATAATTCCGCCGTGGCGGCGTGAACGGCGTCGTACCCCCGCAAGGCATAGCGCCACGCCAGTTGAGCTGCCCGGTCGACGATGTCCCGAGTTGTTACGGCCAGGTCGATCTCATCCAGACGACGTCCCAAGCGCTCAACCGCAGCGGTATGTTGAGCCGTCGTCAGACGACCGATACGTTCCGCCATCGCTAACGCCGCGTGGGCCTCGGCCACGACGAGTACGGACGACAGGCGAACGTCGCAGGCTTGCCACAGCGTCCGGCAGCGACCACTGCTGGGTTCGGCCACGACCAAGGGCACCACTGCCGAGGTATCGAAATAGCCAATCATCGACGCTGCTCAGCCACCAGGTCGCTGACCGGCCCCGCCGCCGTGATCGGCGATTCAACTTCAGCTGGCTGACGACTGGCCGGCTGGATCACACCTTGGGCCACCAATTGCTCATAGGCCGATTGCCCAGCTAGCGGGACGAGACGGGCAACCGGTTTACCGTGTTCGGTCAAGGTAAAAGTCTTACCGGCTTTGACATCGTCGACGTAACTGGACAAGTGAGCGCGTAAATGACGCAAACCAATCATGTCCGATGGATTTTCTGTTGCAACTAAAGACACGACATAAGTGTACACATTCTTGCCAACCGCTAACAGCCCCACCGTTCAGAGCCTGAACTTTGGGACCGCAGCCACGAACTGACCATTAGACTGACGGCTCGTGACTTCACTTGCAGTAATTGGCGGCGACGGCATTGGCCCCGAGGTAACCGCCCAAACGCTCCGCGTCTTTGACGCCCTCAACCTGGGTTTTTCTTACACGATGTTCGACCTGGGGGCCGAACATTGGCTGGCTACCGGCGAGGTGTTGAATGACGACACCATGGCCCAGATCGGCCAGGCCGACGCCATCGTCTTAGGCGCGGTCGGCGCCGCTCCGGGATCAACGGCGATTCCGTCCGGCCTACTCGAACGCGGCCTGTTGCTGAAGCTCCGCTTCGCCTTCGACCACAGTGTCAATCTACGGCCGGCCAAGCTCTACCCGGGCCTGCCGACGCCGCTGGCCCCGAGCGTGGTCGACGGGAAAGTGGTTGACTTTGTTGTCGTTCGTGAAGGCACCGAGGGCCTCTACGCCGGCAATGGTGGCCGCTTCCGGCCGGATACGCCCCAGGAAGTCGCCACCGAGGTGTCGATCAATACCGCCTATGGTGTCGAGCGGGTCGTCCGCTTCGCCTTCGCCCAAGCCGCCCAGCGGCGCGGCCAGCTGACCCTGGTTCACAAACACAATGTCTTGGTC
>JAISGZ010000247.1 GCA_031262845.1 Propionibacteriaceae bacterium
CGACCTCTTCTCAGTCTCCGCTCCACCGCTCTCCCCCGGCGGCGACACGTCATTGGCCGGCGATAAGCCCAAACTGACAGCACAACCCGTGAAGGTGCCGCCCAGCGCCAAGGTAGCCGAGGTCAGGATCGCACTCCGCGGCGTCAGAATCGTGTCCCGGATAATCCGGGCCACCGACAGGGGCGCCGCCACCAGTTGCGGCCCGAAAGCCGGCCGTTGGGACAGCCAAACCACGTCACTGTCGTCGAGCGCGGCCGTTCGCTGAGCGATCTCGTGAATTCCATCGAGCGTTTGGGCGGCTTGCTGGCGGTCGTTGTCTTGGCTGCTGGCTTGGCCTTTCAAACCGGACAAGCCCGCCCGAGTGGCCGTTTCGATCTGGCGACAGGCTTGGATCAGGGGTGACGCGGGGTCGGTCAAGCGTCCCGGCGAGGTCGCTTCCAGCGCCACCTGGAAGGCCTCGCTGGCGGCCACCAGACTGTCCACTGTCGGGTCGGACAACCACGGTGTCACCCGCTGAATGATCCGTTCGACGGCTTGGGGACTCAATTCGACGGTGGCGGCGCTGGTTACGCGAGCCGGGAGATCGTGGGCCTCGTCGATGATGACGACATCGTGATCGGGGATGACGGCTTGGTCGGCTTCGGCGTCAACCGCCAGAAGGGCGTGGTTGGTGATGTTGAGGTCCGAGTGTCGAGCCTGGTCCCGGGCTCGTTCAACGAAGCAGTCGGTGAAACGGGGGCAGCGCCGGGCCCCCAGACACTCCCGGTTCGAGACCGACAGTTGGTACCAGGCTTCGGCTGAATGGCGTGGCGCGTCGTCCCGGTCGCCGGTCTCCTGATCGTTCAGTTGGCCGTCGGCCCAGCTCCGAAGGGCCACCACCTCAGCCCCCAAGACCGACTGGGCGTCGGCTCCGGTCGCCCTCAGTCCTGCCGCCACTTCGTCTTCGCCAAATAAGGCCGGTTCAGCCGCCACCCCGTCCCGCAATTTGAGCAGGCAGACGTAATTGGCCCGCCCTTTGAGCAAACTCCACCGCAGTTTCGTCGAGCTGACATCGGCCACGGCCGACAGCACCAAAGGCACGTCCTTGGTAGCCAACTGGGTTTGGAGCGCCAAAGTGGCGGTGGCGACGACGACCCGGCTCGACCGGTTGGCGATCAGGTGGGCCGCTGCCGGAGCCAAGTAGGCCAGCGACTTACCCGTGCCGGTACCGGCTTGGACCAGCAGACGCCCACCGTCGGGTAGCGTCGCCGCCACCGCCCGCGCCATCGTCTGTTGACCCGACCGAACCTGACCGGACAAACGAGCCAAGGCCGCCGCCATGATGGCGTCCGTCATCGTCTCAGTCATCTACTCGCCAGTTCGAAGGTCACGTGTTCATCGCCGGTTGGCCACCAGCTCCCGACTCATCCAAGCATTGGTTGGACGCCGGTTCAATTACCCGATCGCCGGGCAAGTCGATCACCAAAACATCAGCTGACCCATTTCCCCCATCCAAGCAGTTCAAACCAGCCTGAACCAGTGACTCGAAACGACTGCAACCTGCACCGGGCAAGCTGATCACCGAGCCCAGAGTTGCCCACCAAGCCACCAGCCAATACCCTAGGGGGTATGTTTCTTCGCTCTCATCGCCGCGTTGCTGGCGCTACCTTAACCGTCGCTGCCCTCCTCGTAGGCCTACTCGCCGGTTGTTCAAGTTCTGACTCCGATCAGCCCACAGATATCAGCCAGACCACGGCCACCACTTCCACGGCCGCCGAAACCGCCACCGCAACAGCCACCGGCTCCACCACCACTACCCCGACAACAACCTCGGACCCAGCCGCGGCCTCGGTCGACGACCTGACCACAGCCGTGATTCTGATCGACGTCCGGACACCCTCCGAATACGCCGCCGGTCACCTCGAAGGCGCGGTCAACATCGACCTCCAAGGCGACTTCACAAGCGGTATCGCCCAACTCAATCCGGCCGGCTCATATATCGTCTACTGCCGTTCCGGCAAACGGGCATCCGATGCCCAAGCCATCATGGAACAAGCCGGGTTCGTCGACGTGATCAACGCCGGCGGTTACGAACAAGCCAGCCAAGAACTCGACTTACCGATCGTCACCTAAAAACCACGAAACGCAAGCACCACGAGGTCAGCTCCCCCAACAGACTTAACTCAGTCGCTGGTGCGCTCCTTCAACCTGGGCCTATCGGCAACGACAACTCGGCTGGATCCCACAAGCTGACGCCAATACGAATTTGTCCGTGCGGAAAAATTTTCCGCACGGACAAATTCTCAGTTCCAACGAACGCTAAAACCAACGGCTCACAAACCAGCCCGCTGGCGAGCTTCTGCCTCTTGCTTCTTGAACAGGTTGAAGCGGGGCAGGAACTTGTCCCAGTCGATCATGTGGGCGTCAATTTCGGGGCCATCAACGCAGGCGTGACGACGAACCAGCTTGTCACCCTCTTGAACCGGCACCATGCAGGCGCCACACATGCCGGTGGCGTCGACCATGATCGAGTTCAGGCTGGCGACCGTGTGGACATCATAGGACCGCGTCAGATCGGCTACCACGCGCATCATGATGGGCGGGCCGATGGTCGTGACCTCGGCGATCGGACGCTTGACTTTGAGCATCTGTTCGAGCGGTGTCGTCACGAAACCTTCGACGCCGAAGCTGCCGTCGTTGGTCGTGTAGATGACGTCGAGTTGATCGCCGTATTGAGCTTTGAGGTTCTCGACCCGTTCTCCCGGCTGATGCCAGAACATCAGGTCTTTCGAACGGAAGCCGGCGATCAACGTGACGTGGTTACCGAGCCGCAGATGCTCGCGCATGATCGGGTAAACCGGCGGCAAACCGAGACCACCGGCCGTGAAAACGACGGTCTGAGAACTCGGATACGGCCGCAGTTCCGAGGGCAGGCCGAGCGGCCCGGCGATACCAGCGAATTGGTCGCCCGGCTGCATCTGGTTCATTTCCAAACTGGAGACGCCCATACCCTGAATGACGAGGTCGATCCAGCCGGCTTCGGCATCCCAATCGGCCAGCGTCAGCGGAATCAACTCACCGGTCGGCTGCTTATGCAGCACCCGGACGAATTGCCCGGCTTGAGCCGCCCGCGCGATCACGGGCGAAGCCACCACGAATTCTTCGATCCCTGGTGAGAGGTGAATTTTCTCGAGGATGCGGTTGCTGCTGGCGGCCAGATCGGTGAAGCGGTGAGCCCGCGCCACCCGGTCGGGGATGACCGCCGGATCGATGTCGGCGCCGCCGATGATTTCACGGGCTGCCGTCTGACCGTCGCCCGCCGCTCGAATCGCCGTCGAACCACCCCGGGCGGCGTCACCGCCGGAGAAAATCTGGTCCAGGCTGGTCTCTTGCGAGCCTTCCCGCAGCTGAATCGCGCCTCGTGGCGTGACCGCCAAATCCGGCTCCGAATCACGGATGATCGGGTTCGACGTATTACCCAGGGCCATGATCACGAGATCGGCCGGCATCGGCTGGGTTTTCCCGGTTGACAACGGCCGCCGACGACCGGAAGCGTCCGGTTCGCCGAGTTCCATGGTCTCGACGATGGCCGTGGTGACGAAGTTGGTCTCGTCACCTTCGAAGGCGATCGGTGTCTGCAAGGTCGCCAGTCCGATGCCCTCTTCGAGGGCGTGGTGCAATTCTTCGACCCGGGCCGGCATCTCGGCCTGGGTCCGCCGGTAGACGATCGTGACGTTACCGCCGAGCCGCCGGGCCGTTCGGGCCGCGTCCATAGCCGTGTTGCCACCACCGATGATGAGAACCTGCTTGTCCCGCACCTCGGGCAGCGGCGTGTCGTATTCCTCCAGGTCGGCGTGCATCAAGTTGACCCGGGTGAGGAACTCATTGGCCGACATGACGCCGAGCAGATGTTCCCCGGGCACGTTGAGGAAGGTCGGCAGACCGGCCCCCGTGCCGACGAAGACCTTCCAGAAACCGGCCTCGGTCAGATCGCGCAGCGTGGCCGTCTTCCCGACCACGAAGTTGGTTACGAAACGGCCGCCCAGCAAGCGGATTTTCTCGACCACATCGTCAATCAGCTGATTCGGCAAACGGAATTCGGGGATGCCGTAACGCAAGACACCACCGAGTTCGTGGAAGGCCTCGAAAACCGTCACCGGGAAGCCTTCACGGGCCAGCAGATAGGCGTTGATGAGCCCGGCCGGGCCGGAACCGATAATCGCGATCGGGGGTTTCAAACCCGTCGTCCAGGGATCGGGGACGTCCTTGAAGCGCTGCTGGGCGCCACCGGGATGAGCCTGTTTGTCCCACTCCGGCAAGAACCACTCGACCTGACCGATCGACATCGGCAGTTTGTGAATACAGACGCCTTGGCACTGCAACTCTTGCGGGCACACCCGACCGGTCACATTCGGCAGCGGGTTCGAGGCTTCGACCAAAGCCAGAGCCTCATCGAACCGGCCTTGGCCGAGCAGGCGGAACATATCGGGAATGTGAATTCGGACCGGGCAGCCGCCTTTCGGCTGCGGCTGATCCGGCACCGGCTTGCCGACCTCACACGGCCGGGCGGCACACTGCTTATCCCGAATCGCTTCCAGCCAGACCAGCAACTCAACTTCCCGCAGCGAGTAGCCGAGTTCCATGTAACCGATGTAACCGCGGTTGACCAGGCCGAAATTATCCGACCGGACATCGGCTTCGACAATGTACGGGCCGATGCTGTTTTCCGCCGGCCAACTGGCCGACAGGCCTTCGACCATCGGGTAGCGGTCGCGCAGATGTTCGTCGACCCCACGCAGCCAAATCCGTTTCCGGCCCACCGGCAGGTCCCAAATGAAGCGCATCAAGGTCGTGGCGGCGTCACCGCCGGCCAGCAAGATGTTCCACAGTTGGTTGACAAAGGCGGCTGACAAGACGTTACCGGCCTTGAACTCGGCCGCGATCGACACCATCGCGTCGGCCAGGACGAGACCCTGGAAACTTCTCGGATCAGCTTCCAAGCGACGCCTCAAGATCGCCAGTCGGCTGGCCAGAGCGTCCGAACTGATTGTTTCGGGTACTGCTGTCATTGAATGATCTCCGCATCGCAAGTGTCCTTGACCCGCTCGAAACGGGCTTCCATCTCCGGGGTCACGGGGCCCAGCGCCGCCAGGCCGCCTGGCCGCATGTGGCTGGCCGCCTTCGGTTCGCCGTCGACGATGATCGTCGTCCGCTCGAAGATCTCCGGCAGTTCCTGGTAGCAGGTCGCGCAGTCCGTGCATTTCGGCTCATCGTCGGGTGACAAGAAATCGGCGCATCGGCTGGTTTCGGACCGAGCCCCGTGGCACTGGGCGCCGCCGCTGAGGCAGTCGGGGCCTTTGACGCCGCCGCCGGAGCGGCCGGAACCGTGGCCGGAGTAGACACGGTCGTCGGTCGAACGGCCGAAGCCGGGGCAACCGAACCAGTCGGGCCGACAAAACTCGGCCAAACCACCGAATTGGGATCCTTCGCGGTCGCCAACTGCGCCATCGCCGTCGCGATTTCGTCCATCGCCAGTTCCCGGCCTTCGGTCGCTTCAACGACCTGTTGCTGCAAAGCCGCCACTTGGGCCTTGGCTTCGGCCGTCAACCGAGCTTGATCCCGACCAGCCAGGAAGCGCAGCGTTTGCCAGAAGCGCTGCCGGTCCTCGACCAGTTCAACGATCGAGTCCGAGACCTGAATCTTCTTCAGCGGCTGACCTTCGTTCGCCACCAGGATGTACGGCACCTTGCCGGTCCGGGCCTCGGGCGTCAGTTCGACAAACTCGGCGATCGGCGTGGCATCAGCGGTCCCGGCCGGCAAAAGCCGGAAATGCTGCGCGAAACGGACTTCACCGTAGGCGAACTCAGCCGGTGTCAACGGCACGTCGATAATCTCGGGCTTGCCCTGTTCGTTGGTCGCGACCAGAGTCTGGGTCGTCCAAGGCGAGTCGACGTCGGGGTTACCTTCGAGCGACAACCGCTCGGGCCAGGTATCACCCTTCCGCGGATCGTGAACGAACAACGGCATCAGCCGCGACTCGACCGCCAGCCGGCTACGGGCCGTCGACAAATCATCAGCGAA
>JAISGZ010000051.1 GCA_031262845.1 Propionibacteriaceae bacterium
GAGGTCGTGGAGGCACCGCTGAATCTGGGCCTCGACGATGACGAAGCCAGTGAATTTGATGACCTGGAACTCAATCTCGATTTCGGTGACACCAGCGAAGCCGATGTCGCCGAAGTTGAGGACCAGGAACTCAACCTCGATTTCGGAGCCGCTGAGGAAGCCGAAGCGGCAGCCGCCGCGGCCGCCGACGACGCCGATGAGGTGGCGGCGGTGCGCGACCAGTTGGCCCAGGACCTGAGAGTCAAAGAGGGCGAGTGGTATGTCGTCCACACCTACTCGGGGATGGAAAAGCGGGTCAAGCAAAATCTCGATTCCCGGGTCAAGACGCTGAATATGGAGGACTACATCTTCGAGGCCGTGGTGCCGACCGAAGATGTCGTGGAAATCCGTAACGGCCAAAAGAAAACTGTTACCCGGACAGTCGTGCCCGGCTACGTGTTGGTGCGGATGGACTTGACCGACGAATCGTGGTCGGCGGTTCGCCACACGCCCAGTGTGACCGGCTTTGTCGGTCACGCCAACAATCCGGTGCCGCTGTCGTCGACCGAAGTCATCGACATGTTGTTGCCGGGGATGTTGGCCGCCCAAGCGGCCACTGACGGCGCCAAGCCGTCACGCCGCAAGCGGGTCGAAGTGGTCGACTACCAAGTCGGCGATTCGGTGATGTTGACCGACGGCGCTTTCACGGGCGTGACGGCCACGGTGACCGCGATCGACACCCAAAATCAGCGGCTCAAAGTGGCTTTCGAGTTCATGGGCCGGGAGACGCCGCTCGAAATGCCGTTGGATCAAGTCCAGCGGATCGAGTAACGTGTCCCCTTGGCCTCAGCCAGCGCCGGTCTCGTGATCGAGCCGGTTTCGTCAAATATCGACAATCCCGCCGCGGATGGACCACGGCGGATAACTTAGGGAGCAAGGACACCAGACCATGGCCGCTAAAAAGAAAGTCGCGGCGCTCGTCAAGATCGAGCTGAACGCCGGTTCGGCGACCCCGGCGCCGCCGGTTGGTACGGCGCTCGGCCCGCACGGCGTCAACATTATGGATTTCTGCAAGCAGTACAACGCTGCCACGGAATCCCAGCGCGGCAACGTCATACCGGTCGAAATCACGATCTACGAAGACCGCACCTTCAGCTTTATCTTGAAGACGCCGCCGGCGGCGGATTTGATCAAGAAAGCGGCTGGTATCCAGTCGGGTTCGTCGAATCCGCTGAAGACCAAGGTCGGTTCGATCACGCCTGATCAGGTTCGTGAAATCGCTCAGACCAAGCTGCCCGACCTCAACGCCAACGATATTGAGGCGGCCATGAAGATCATCGAAGGCTCGGCTCGTTCGATGGGCGTGACGGTCGGCTGACCTCGCTTCGGCCCGCCCGATCAGTCTCCTGGGCGGACCGGAATCACTGTCACCAGTGAGGTCACACAACACCACAATTGAACAATCAGGGTTGGCGCTGAGAGCGCTCACCCGGTGGGAGGGGAGCGAACCCCGACACCACACCTGACCGGTCGTCATACGCGGCGACCCGATTCGATAAGGAACAGATATGAAACGCAGTAAGGCGTATCGAGCGGCCGCCGCTCAACGCGATCCCCGTCAGCTTTACACCGTCGGTGAAGCCATCAGCAAAGTCAAAGCCGCCGCCTCGGCCAAATTCGACGAGACCGTCGAGATTGCGATGCGGCTCGGGGTCGATCCCCGGAAAGCCGATCAGATGGTCCGGGGCACGGTTAACCTGCCTCACGGCACCGGTAAAACCGCTCGCGTCCTGGTCTTCGCGACCGGTGAAAAAGCGGCAGCGGCGACCGCGGCCGGGGCCGATGAGGTCGGCGCCGACGAATTGATCGAACAAGTCGCTGGTGGCTACTTGAACTTCGACGCCGTTGTGGCGACGCCCGACATGATGGGCAAGGTCGGTCGGCTGGGCCGGGTGCTCGGCCCGCGTGGCCTGATGCCGAACCCGAAGACCGGCACGGTGACGATGGACGTGGCGAAGGCGGTCAGTGATATCAAGGGCGGCCGGATCGAGTTCCGGGTCGACCGTCACTCCAACCTCAACTTCATCATCGGCAAAGCCAGCTTCGACCAGAGCCAACTGATCGAAAACTACCAAGCCGCTATGGACGAAATCTTGCGGCTCAAGCCCTCGACTTCGAAGGGCCGCTACATTCGGAAGATCACGGCTTCTTCGACGATGGGCCCAGGCGTCCAGATCGATCCCAGTCGCAAGGCCGTCGAAACTGCTCAGGAAGCGGCCAGCGAATAGTCGGCCGGCTGACAACAGTCTGAAGTGGGGGCTGGATCCAAGCGGGTCCGGCCCCCACTGGCGTTCTGTCGGGTTTTCCATGGCCGGGTGATGCGTAGTGGCCGCAAGCTGCACGACCGGATGCCACGAACAACACGCAGTTTTCAACGCGACGAAGTACGAATTCTGGGCGGACATTTTTTGGTGGGTTTTTGCCTCAGCCTCAGGTCGGACAACTGCCGGGCAAACCAAAAGGGGGTTGGCGATCACGTCGACCGCCAACCCCCAGGGTTAGCTCACCTAAGGTGAGACAACCGTCAGATCACTTCAGGCTGATCGTGGCGCCAGCTCCTTCGAGCTGTTCCTTGGCCTTGTCGGCCTGTTCCTTGGTAACCCGTTCGAGGATGACCTTGGGCGCGCTTTCGACCAGGTCCTTGGCCTCTTTGAGACCGAGTGAGGTCAGGGCCCGGACCTCTTTGATGACCTGAATCTTCTTGTCACCGGCGGCGTCGAGGACGACGTCGAATTCGGTCTGCTCTTCCGCTGCCGGAGCCGCGTCACCACCGGCGGCGGCGCCACCGGCCACAGCCGCCACGGCCACCGGAGCGGCCGCCGTCACCTCAAAGGTGTCTTCGAACAGCTTGACGAACTCGGACAGTTCGATCAGGGTCATTTCTTTGAAGGCATCCAGCAGCTCTTCGTTGCTCAACTTAGCCATGTTTCTTCCTTATTCTTCGGTCGCAGCGTCAGCCGCCGCAGGGGTGGATTCGGCAGCCGGGGCTGCGTCGGTGGCGGTATCCGCCGGGGAGGCTTCCGCCTCAGAAACGGTTTCGGCCGCTTCGGTGGCCGCATCGGCGGCCTCTGCCTCAGGTGGAGCGCCGACACCAGCCAAGAGGGCTGGATTGTCTTCGGCGGCGGTTTGCAAAGCCCCCAGCAAACGAGCTGTCTGTGCCAGTGGCGCGGCCAACAGACCAGCGGCTTTGGACAGGTTGGCTTTCATCGC
>JAISGZ010000062.1 GCA_031262845.1 Propionibacteriaceae bacterium
CCTCGATCACAAGCTGGTTCTGCCGAATGTCGGCCGGTGAGCCGGCGGCGATCTGGTGGCCGTAGTTCAACACGATGATCCGCTCCGACACCCGCATCACCAAGCCCATGTCGTGCTCAATCAGGACGATGGCGACGCCCAAAGCTTGGATGCGTTCGATCAGGTCGATCAGGGCGGCTTTTTCCCGGTGATTGAGACCGGCCGCCGGTTCGTCGAGCAACAACAGGCTGGGTTCGGCGTTGAGAGCCCGGGCAATTTCCACCCGCCGCTGTTCGCCGTACGGCAACTGGACGACGTAGAGCTGGCTGTCGCCTTGGAAGCCAACAAAGTCGAGCCAAGCCAGCGCCCGCTGCTCGATCGTCCGTTCGCTGCGGCGATAGCGCGGGGTGTGGAGGAAAGCGTCGAACCAATGTTGAACGGTCCGGCTGTGGGCAGCGGTTTTGACGTTGTCGAGGACGGTCATATCGCGGAACAGGCGCAGATTCTGGAAGGTCCGGGCCAGTCCCAGCTGAGTGATGGTCGAGGGTCGGGCGCGCCTGATCGAACGACCCTGGAACGTGATGCTGCCGGCATTCGGTCGGTAAAAACCGGAAATGCTGTTGAAGGCGGAGGTTTTGCCGGCTCCGTTGGGGCCGATGACGGAGATGATTTCGCCCGGGTAGACGGTCATCGACAACTGGTCAACCGCGGTCACACCGCCAAACTTGACCGTCAGATCCGTGACTTGAAGGAGCGGGGTCGCGGTGGCGCTTGTCGCCGGGTTTTTGGGGGCGGCGTCGGTCTTTGGTTCAGGCATGGCTGAGATTGTTGAAAGAGCAGTTGGTTCGGCTGTTATCGAGTCGGAGCCCTCAGTGTTGGACGGGGTTGAGGCGCCCTCTGAGTCCTCGGTATTCGTCAGGTCCAAGGCGCGGTCTGGGGTCAAGGCGGGGCTTGAATCCAAGGGGCCGTCTGGGTCTGACGAGGCTAAGGTTTCCGATGAATCCGAGGAAGACAGCGGTAACGAAGACACAGTCTCGGTCGGTGTGGCCGGAGAGGGGGGTGTCGTGGAAACGGTGGTCGCCGACAGGGGTGGGGTTTCGGCTGACAACGGGCTGGACGGCGTCACAAAGTCGGGGTCGGCGTGACGCAGTTGCCGCTGATCGACGAGCGCCCGGATCAGCCCGACCAAGCCGAACAGAACCAAGACCAACCCGACCATCCAACTCAGTCGTATGACCAAGTGGAGGACATCCGGTCCCGCCAGGTTCGCCTGGTCGAGAACGAGGCCGGCGATCACGAGGACCAGCCCGACTCCGGTCAAGACCAAGCCGCGACGGGTTTCCTGACGTAATTGCGGAGCCGACAGGTGACCGCCGCGGTGGGGATCACGTGACCAGGGCAAGGCCGCGGTGGCGGGCCACAGACCCTGGGGCCGGAACAACATGACGACGAGCAGGAGAATCCCAAATAATAAGTAGCGGTTCTCCCAAACGTCGCGCAACACCTCGGGCATCAGCGAGATGATGAAAGCGCCGATGATCGCTCCCGGCATCGACCCCAAACCGCCGATGACTACGGCACACAGAACCAGGGCAGAGTAGAGGAACTGAAATTGGGTAGGGGAGACGGTCGAAATGTGGCTGGCCATTAGCTGACCGGCCAAGCCGGCCCAGACGGCGCCGATGATGTAGGCCGTGATCTTGGCCAGGTAGGTGTTGATGCCCATCGCCTCAGCGGCGTCCTCGTCGTCCCGGACAGCTTGCCAAGCTCGGCCCAGGCGGCCCCGGGATAAGCGTGACAAACCGACCACCCCGACCACTAAGACGATCGTGGCGACGAAGTAGTAGAAGAGGATGCGCTGTTCGAAATGGATGCCGAAGAGGTTCAAACCATTGGTGAAACTCCAGTCGCCGAAGCGCCAGGTCGGGATGCCGAAAATGCCGGACGGGCCACCTGTGACATCGATCAGATTGTTGGCTGTTAAACGGATGATTTCACCGAAGCCCAAAGTGACGATGGCGAGGTAGTCCGAGCGCAGACGCAGAGTCGGTCCGCCGATCACGATGCCGGCGATGATGCAGCTGATGATGACTGGGCCGATGGCCGCCCACATCGGCCAGCCGAGCCGGGTCGTGAAAATCCCGGAGGTGTAGGCGCCAACGGCGAAGAAAGCGATGTAACCGAGGTCGAGTAGACCGGCGAAACCGACCACGACGTTGAGGCCCATGGCCAACATGACGTAGATCAGGGCCGTTGTCAGAATTTGGATCAGGTAGTTGCTGGCGTTGATGAACGGGATGGCGTAGATAACGACCACGAAAACCAACGCCAGTAGCCAGCGAACGCTTTGTTGACTAGCCCAGTGGAACTTCTCCGGGTCCGCTGGCACGGTCACCAGCGGTGGCGTCAAACGGGTCGGCCGGCTCATCGTCACATCCTCTCCACGACGCGCTCGCCGAGGATGCCGGTCGGTTTGAAAGTCAGGAACAGGATCAAGATGACGAAGGTGAAGACGTCTTTCCATTCGGCGCCGATCCAAGCCGTGCCGAGGGCTTCCAACAGGCCCAGGGTCAGACCGCCCAGCATGGCGCCGTAGAGGTTGCCGATACCGCCGATGACCGCCGCCGTGAAGGCCTTGATCCCGAGTAAGAAGCCCATGAGGAAGTCGATCGAGGCGTAGTAGGCGCCGAACATGACCCCGGCGGCGCCGGCCAAGGCCGAGCCGATGAAGAAGACCAGCGAGATCGTCTGGTTGACGTTGATGCCCATGAGGGCGGCGGCCTTCTGGTCCAAGGCGATGGCGCGCATCGCCCGACCTCGCCGGGTTCGGCTGATGTAAAGCGCCAAGGCCACCATGAGAGCGGCGGCGATGGCGAACAGAAGAATTTGGGCCTGGTTGATATTGGCCGGGCCGACAGCCACCCGGTCGCCTTGGAAGCGAGCCCAATCGGGCCACGAGCGGGGGTTTGGCCCCCAGATTTGGCGGACGCCGTATTCGAGGATGAACGACATCCCGACCGCGGTGATGAGAACCGCCAGCCGGGGCGCTGATCGTAATCGTCGATAGGCCAGGGCTTCGATCAAGACCCCTGTCAGCCCGGTCGCCAACCTCGCTAGGAGTAAGACCATCAGCGTGGCCCACAAACCAAGCCCTTGGAGGCCACCGGGCAGCGCGATCAACAACGTGAAGCCGATGAAGGCGCCCAACATGAAGATGTCGCCGTGGGCAAAGTTCAGCAGCTTGATGATGCCGTAGACCATC
>JAISGZ010000086.1 GCA_031262845.1 Propionibacteriaceae bacterium
CCACGAGTCCATCAACTTGGACACGCCCCTGCCGTCGGACTCGCCAAACGACAGGGTTGGAACAACAAACATATGGTGGAGCTAACGGGATTCGAACCCGTGGCCTCTTCGTTGCGAACGAAGCGCGCTACCAACTGCGCCATAGCCCCTTGTGCGGCCGGGCCGTTAGATTACCACACGGCCTGGAGCCACCTATCGGATTCGAACCGATGACCTGCCGCTTACAAGGCGGCTGCTCTGCCAGCTGAGCTAAGGTGGCGCGACCAGTGGAAACGCCGGCCAGCGGGGTTTTCTTGGGCCGTAATCGGTCGTGCTGTGAGAGCTGGGCTGACAGGGGGGAATCTGACAGCTTCAGTCACTCCAACGACTACAGCACCCAATCGCATCGGCGCCGCTTGCCATCATCGGCCGTACACCACCAGGGACTCGAACCCTGAACCCGCTGATTAAGAGTCAGCTGCTCTGCCAATTGAGCTAGTGGTGCTTGATAAAGATCGGTCTTCATAGTCGATGAAGGCTGTCACAAGATCGCGAGACACCTTAACACCGTTCCTGGCTAACTCCAAGCAGACTACGCGCCTCACGTCTGGTGCCCGCGCAGTGGGTACCGGTGCCTTAGATAGAAATGCCCGCGAAATCCGGTGGTGGTGTCAGTCTGAGCGAGTATGAGGGCGGGTTGTCGATGAGGTCTCGTGCGGATATCACTGCGGACCGACGGTGTCAGGACCATCCGTAACGTCCGAAAAGGTTTCACGCAATCCGGGAGCCCCAGTAACCACACCACCCGCTCCCCCACCCTGGCGCCCAAGTCGACTGACCTGCGGCATAATGGCCCTCGCTTCACAACCCCCGACCGACTTGAAGGATGCTCTATGGCCGAGTTCATCGCCACCTTGCACAATCTCCGGAAGAAACTCGGCGACAAAGTCATCTTTGACAACGTCACGATGAGTTTCTTTCCTGACGCCAAGATCGGTGTGGTGGGGCCGAACGGGGCCGGCAAGTCGACACTGTTGAAGCTGATGGCCGGTTTGGAGCAGCCGAACAACGGCGAGGTGAACTTGGCCAAAGAGGCCAGTGTTGGCATCCTGCTCCAGGAGCCGCCGCTGACCGAGGGCAAAACCGTCTTGGAAAACGTCCAGGAAGCCGTCGCCTCGACCTTGGCCAAGGTTCATCGGTTCAACCAGATTTCCGCCGAATTAGCGGACCCGGAGGCCGATTACGACACCTTGCTGGCGGAGATGGGCGACCTCCAAACCGAACTTGACCACCTCGACGCTTGGGATATCGACTCACGGCTCGACCAGGCGATGGATGCTCTGCGCTGTCCCGACCCGGATGAGATGGTCGATCATCTGTCGGGTGGTGAGCGGCGACGGGTGGCCTTGTGTCGGCTCTTGCTCGAACAGCCCGACCTGTTGTTGTTGGACGAGCCGACCAACCACCTCGACGCCGAGTCCGTGGCTTGGCTCGAAGGCCACCTCAAGGCCTACCCGGGCGCCGTCCTGGCCGTCACCCACGACCGTTACTTCCTCGACCACGTTGCCAGTTGGATCGCCGAAGTCGACCGGGGGGCGCTGCTGGGCTACGAAGGCAACTACTCGGCCTACCTCGACACCAAGAGGGCCCGGCTTCAGATCGAAGGTAAGAAAGACGCCAAACGGGCCAAAATCCTGGAACGAGAATTGGACTGGGTGCGGTCGAACCCGAAGGCCCGCCAGGCCAAGAACCGAGCCCGCCTGGCCCGCTACGAAGAACTGGCGGCCGAAGCCGAGCGCAACCGGGCGATTGATGTCGCCGAGATCAACATCCCACCCGGCCCCAGGCTCGGCTCCGATGTCATCGCCGCCGATCATCTGTCCAAGGGTTTCGGTGACCGACTGCTGATCGACGATCTGTCGTTCACGCTGCCGCGGGCCGGCATCGTCGGCGTCATCGGCCCCAATGGCGTCGGCAAGACGACCTTGTTCAAGATGATTATTGGTGACGAAACCCCGGATACCGGCCAACTCAAAGTCGGCCAAACCGTCAGTTTCAGTTACGTCGATCAGGGCCGCACCGGCCTCGACGGCAGTAAGAACGTCTGGGAGGTTGTCTCCGACGGGCTCGACTACATCAAGGTCGGCAACTTCGAGATGCCCTCGCGGGCCTACGTCGCCAGCTTCGGTTTCAAAGGCCCCGACCAGCAAAAGATGTCGGATGTCCTCAGCGGTGGTGAACGTAACCGGCTCAATCTGGCGCTGACGCTCAAACAAGGCGGCAACGTCCTCTTACTCGACGAACCGACCAACGACCTCGACGTCGAAACCCTTCAGTCGCTGGAAGACGCCCTACTCGATTTTCCCGGTTGCGCCGTGGTCATCTCCCACGACCGCTGGTTCCTCGACCGCGTTGTCACCCACATCCTGGCTTGGGAAGGCGATGACACGAATCCGGCCCGCTGGTTCTGGTACGAAGGCAACTTCGAGGATTACGAGACCAACAAGGTTTCCCGGCTCGGCGTTGAGGCCGCCCGGCCACATCGGACGACGCACCGGCGTTTAACTCGTGACTGAGCCGTTTCAACTGGGCTCAGCCTTGCTTGCCTTGGATAGAGTGGCTCTTGACGTTCTGACATCGGTCCGACCCACCGAAGCCAGCCGGACCGAGATGATCGCCGGCGGGCTCCCCCGGTCCAACCAGACGATCAGCTGATGAGCTGTCCCCCGGCTTGCTCAGACAAGTCCAGCTCATAGCGAATCACGAAACTACAAGGGAGAAG
>JAISGZ010000099.1 GCA_031262845.1 Propionibacteriaceae bacterium
CAAGATGCGCTATCCTCCACCAGTCAAGTTCGTCAGAACTTGCGGCCCCGTTGTGTAGCGGCCTAGCACGCGGCCCTCTCAAGGCTGAAACGGCGGTTCGAATCCGCTCGGGGCTACCACGTCGGCGCTGTCGAAAACAGCGCTCAGCCGCCTAGCGAAACTCTCCACGTCCAAGACCTTCTCGCGTTACAAGCGGTGATGGCAACGACTTACAAATCAGGTTCCGAAGTTTGTGTCATCAGCGATGACACAAACGAGGGCGCGAATCATTCCCGTTCCTAATGATTGAACACGGTGATCTCCCACCGCACCTGCCGCGACCCCTCTTGGCGAACAATCAACTCAGAGTTGATGGTTGCCTCGGTGGCCACCTATCAAGCCCTTCATGTCGTTGAGGTTGCGGTCCTCCTGTGATGCGAGAGAATCAAAGAGTGCAGTTTGGAGCGGTGTTGTCAGATGATGGTCTTTACCGGTATCGCCTGACTCGTCAGTGGGATGACCAAGGCCGGTTGGGTGTGTTTGTCATGCTTAACCCCTCAACCGCCGACGCTGAAAGAGATGATCCGACGATCCGACGGTGCATCGGCTTCTGTAAATCCTGGGGGCTCGGCTCCTTGGAAGTTGTCAACCTGTACGCATACCGCGCTACCAAACCGAACGAGCTGTTGAGGGTCTCAGACCCCGTTGGTCCTGAGAACGACTGGTACTTGATTGACGCATTATCCCGGGCAGATGTCGCCATTGCGGCTTGGGGAAACCACGGAAAGCGCGAGCGTGTGACGCAGGTGATCGCCTTGCCTGGAGCGGATCGCCTTGAGTGCCTCGGGACGACCAAGGCAGGTACTCCGCGGCACCCGCTGTACGTCCGAAAAGAGCAGCAACCCGTCGCTTTACCGTAATACTCGGATGGTCTCGCCGAAGTTGATTAGCCAGTTGGTGTAGATGACTGTTGCTCCGGCGCAGATAGCGGCGGCCAGGGAGACGATGCCGACGATTCTGCCTTTGGTGACGGCTTGGTAGTTGCCGTTTGCTTGACCGAAGGCCCAGGTCGTCCTGGAGATGACGACGATTGCTGTGTGACTATCAAGTGCATAACTCTCATTGTGGGTTCAGCCGCTGGCGTCGCCATTTGTCCAGGTAGTCCTTCTTCAGTAACCGCTTGCCACGGAAGAAGAACAGTTCTGATCGAGATAACTGATTGGTGTCGATCTTGACTTGCATCAGTTCTAGGGTGCAGCACAGATCAGCAACTTGGAAGAGTCGGTACTGCGACGGCATTACCTTTCTGAACTCCACGTTGAACAGGAATCCGTTGAAGAGAGTGTTCAGGACTTCGGTGATCTCGGACTGCCCATTGTCGTAGTAGATGACCACACGGTCGAAGGATAGGAAGTATGAGGCGTTGTCGCGAAGAAACAAGCCCAGTGTTCTGGATATAGCACCTTTGAGCGCCAGCCGGTCAGTGTGTTCTTTCTTCCTGAAGTGGAAGGCTTGGTGAGTGATCGGGGCTGAGCGAGCGAAAGCAAAAAGCCTGGTGAAGACTGCTTTACGCGTTTCGATATCAATGGTTCGGTACTCGTCCTCGCGCCGGATCGCTGCACCGGTGTGGATGGTGTGGTTTTGAGAGAGGTCCTTCACATTGCTCAGTGACTCTGCAAGTTTGGCAATATGGCCTGAGATATTGTGTTGCTGCTCGTGGAATACTAACGAGATGATGTAGTAATACGATTGATCTCCGAAGTCACCTGATTCGTCGGCGAAAATGCTGAGGTCCGCCACAACACCTCCGACAATAAAAATGGCGGGGGACTTCCCCCGCCATCAGGTGGACCCGGGTCTTACGACCAGTCCAAGTGAATTCAATTTAGCACGAGGATGTCGTTCTGTACAAGGGGCGCGGAACTTCCCGGTTGAGAACCGGACTACCAGTAGAGCCCAGTAACGTGTCGGGTGTGCAGGCCGTCTCAGCCTTTTCAAGGCCAATGCCTTGGCGACAACCTGTGATACGCATCGGGAATACAGCCTGGCCGTATGACTAAGGAGGTACGGCGTGAACAGCAGTGAGGTCAGCGGTAGTCAGTTCTGGGTGCGGATGGCTGATCTGGAGCGGCGACTAGCCGCCGTCAACATGGAGAATCAGCGCCTGCGAAACCTTCTGCGCCTCACTGGCAACCTGGAATCTTTGCCTGAGCAGCCAGTACTGACTCCGACCGATCCGGGAGTGGTGACTGATGACTCTCCCTTGGAACTGAAGCTGGCTTGTTACACCCGTTTGTTCAGGGCTCGCACGGATGTGTATGCCTACTACTGGGAAAATCCGAGGAAGAGGACCAAAGGCTGGTCGCCCAGGGTGCGGCGCCAGTACGGTAAGGGTTCTCTTTGGGAGCGTGAGCCCTTGCCACTGACGGCGCAGGTGATTGAGAACCACCTCCGGCACGACAACGATCTGTTCATCGGGCTCTACCCGCTGCTGCCCGACGCCACATGTTGGTGGCTGGCTGCTGATTTTGACGGTCCGCAGGCGATGCTCGACGCTCACGCCTACGTGAAAGCCGGAGTTTCGCTGGGAATGCCCTGTGGGTTGGAGATATCCCAGTCCGGCAAGGGCGCACATGTCTGGACTTCCTTCACAGAGCCCGTCTCGGCAGCAAACGCACGAGCGATGGGCACGGCCTGCGTCCATCGGGCGATGGGGTTCTGAGGTGGGTCGGGTTTTATGCCGCCGGATTTCTTAGGGAGGATTGGCTTGCCTCAACTCACTCACCCGTGGCCAGCGGTGGCTGACCAGCAATCGCGGGTGTTGATTCTCGGTACGTTCCCGTCACCTCGGTCGCGCCAGTTCGGGTTTTATTACGGCCACCCGCAGAACCTGTTCTGGTCAACTCTCGCCACTGTTTTTGAGGCCGAAGAGCCGGCGGCCACGGTCGAGGCGCGGCGGCAGTTTCTGCTTGATCATCAGGTCGCCGTCTGGGATGTTGTTGCCGCTTGCCAGATTGATGGGGCAGCGGATAGCTCGATCCGGTGCCCTCAGCCACATCGGTTTCGGCCGTTGCTGACAGCCAGCCCGATTCAAGCCATCTTTACGACTGGCCGCAAAGCGACGGACTTGTTTCAGCGCCTGTGTGTGGACGAAGCGGGGATGGCGGCGACGTATCTGCCGTCGACCAGTCCCGCCAACCGGGGTGGGCAAGCTAAGCCGGAGTTCTGGCAGCAGTGGCGGCTCGTCCGGTCGGTGCTCGACGGTGAAGCGTCACCTTCAAAGTGTGGAACGTAATTCACACTTTCCACTTTTTTGAACAGATTGCGGAGCATAGTTCACACAATGACTCACGATTTTGTTCTGCCTCGGCAGCCCATTGACCGGACGTTAGCTCTGGCTTAGCTGGCCCGACGGCTCTGCCAAAACACCGGTTCGTTACGGTACTAATCGTCATTCCTGAACAAACCATGGCACTGGCCAGGAGGATGTCCAATGAAACGACGTTTGATCGGTCACTTAACTGGTTTAGCCGTGATCACCTTGAGCCTGACCGGAATCGGTCTAGCCCCAACTCAGGCGGCCCCAGGTGACCCGACCACTACCGTCACGATCGTGACCTTCAACGACTTCCACGGCCACCTCGACGCCAACACTTATTTGTGGGCGGCGACCCTCGAGCAGGCGGCCTTAGCCGATCCCGGCAATACGGTCGTGGTCAGCGCCGGTGACAACATTGGGGCTTCGACCTTCGCTTCCTACATGCAGGCGGACCAGCCGGCGATTGAGTTGTTGAATCAGCTGGCGGCGGCCGTGAATTTTCAAGCTTCTTCGGTCGGGAATCACGAATTCGACCGCGGCTGGGATGACCTGACGGGCCGGGTCGCTGGTCTGATCGACGGCTGGGTCTATCTCGGTGCCAACGTCTACGCCAAAGGCACGCAAACGCCGATGTTGCCGGAATATCACCTTCAAACGCTGGCGTCAGGCCTGACAGTCGCCACGATTGGCGCGGTCACTCAGGAGACGTCGTCGACGGTGGCTTCGTCGATGACCGTGAATCTTGAATTCGGTGACCCAGTGTCGGCGGTGAACCGAGTGGCGGCGCAATTGAAAGACGGCGATCCGGACAATGGCGAGGCCGACATCGTCATCGGTGATTACCACGAGGGTGCCTTCAACACGACGTCGTTGGAAGCGGCGATGGCTGACAGCGCGATTTTCACCCGCATCATGAATGAGACCAGCGCTGATGTCGATGTCCTAGTCAACGGCCACACCCACCAGCTCTATGGCTGGACCGATTCCGGCCAGCCCGTGCCCGGCCGGACGGTCGTGCAGGCTGATCACTACGCCGCCGACATTGGCCTGATCAAGTTGACCGTCGACAACGTCAACCAGACCGTAACCGGAGCGACGGTCACGACCGTGCCGACGATGGCCGCGCCCACCACCGCCGCCGAGGAAGCCGCCATTTTGGCGATTGGCAACATCGCCGAGGTCAAAGATGGTGTGACGCAGGCGTTGGCTGAGGCCGAGGTTTTAGGTCAGCAGCCGGTCGGACGGATCACGGCTGACATCACGACCGCTTTCGCCGGTGGCGAATGGGTTGATGGCGTCTATACCGACGCCGGCGCGGGCGTCCGCGATGACCGGGAGAATGAGTCGACCTTGGGGCGGCTGGTGGCGGATGCCTTCTTGGCTAGTGCCAATGATCCGTCCGGTAGTGTCGGTGGAGCTGATCTGGGAATTCAGAACAACGGTGGTGGGACGCGCGCCGAGCTGTTGTATGACGCCGCGACGGATGGCCTGGTGACCTACGAGGACGCGAACAATGTCTTGCCCTTCGGTAACGAGTTGTGGACGATCGACCTGACCGGCGCCCAACTGAAACAGTTCGCTGAGGAACAGTGGCAAGTCGACGACACCGGACAACGTCCCACTACGCCTTTCCTCAACACGGCTTTCTCGTCGAATGTGACGTACACCGTCAACTCGGACGATCCGTTGGCGGCGCCCGGCGGCCACGTCACGTCAATGTGGGTCAACGGCCAACCGGTTGATCCCGAGCAGACGTACACGATCATCACGGTGTCATTTATCGCCGAAGGCGAGGATAACTATCACGTCATGACCGAAGGGACAAACGTCAGGACAACTGGCCTGCTTGATCGTGACGCCTGGATTGACTATCTCAGTGGGCAGTCAGATGTCGGCCCGGAGGCGACAGCGTTAGCCGCCGCGATCAGCCCCAACTTTGCTCGTCAGTCGGTTGTTCTGACGGATGTATCGCCCGCCCCGACGGTGGACGCGGCCGGTCTCATCGAATCGATCACGGTTCCGGCTGGCCAATCGCTCCAAGTCACTCTCAGCCGCCTGAACTTGACCAGTTTGGGCAGTCCGGCCAATACGTCCGTCAGCCTTAGCCTGACCCCGGCCCCGACGCTGGTCACCGGCGCGGCGGCTCAGGCGCACGCAGTCAGCGCTCCCGCGGGTGTTATCGACCTGGGTACGGTGCCGGTCAGCCCACCGGTCGCCGGGCAGTCGTCGGGGACGGCCGCCATCAAGGTCACGATTCCGGCCGCTGTCGCGCCCGGTCGTTATCTTTGGCAAGCAGTGGCTCAGCCCTCAAACACAACCGTGCTCTTAGTCGTTGATGTCACGGGTGTCCAGCCCGTCAACCCGACGACACCACCGGTCAACCCAACGACGCCGCCGGTCGAACCCGTTCCAGCGCCGCCCACCGGCCCGAGCGCGCTGCCGGGCGCGGGTGCCGAGACTCCTCGTGGGTTGGTTGGTTGGGCGGTCGTGGCCCTGGCGTTGGGTGCGGCCGGGCTGATCGGGCGGCGGCTGGCCTGGCGACGTGGTGGCAACTAATGAGTGGGGATTGTCACGGTCACAATCAGTCCGGAGACACATTCGGCGCTCTGTCGACAGGTCACCAACCGGCGGCCCACAAGTATCGATGAGTGGTGACGGTCCGGCGAACACACCAGTCGAAATACTGCCTAACCATCCCAGACAACAGTTATGCTGCCCCTGGGTGACCGGTCCTCTACGGGCGCCAGCCCCGGCCGGGCTACCCGAAAATCCACGATCCGTGGACAAAATTGATGAAATCCATAACTCACGTTATGCATGGTGAGAACATGCGGGGGCTGACTGGGTTGTGAAATCCTTTATGAAATTGAGAAAGAAGTGTCGATGAAACAGTCAAGACTGCGGTATCCTCTGTCGATATCTTGGCGATTTATGCTCGCCTCTGTGGCTGCAGCTTGTTTTATGTCAATGATGACGACGAGTGCGTCAGCGGAAACGGAAGACCCTTCCGAAGGGCCGTTTACGATCCTCCTTTTGGGTGACTCATATACGGCTGGAAACGGCACCGGGTTCAACGAAGATGAGTATCCGTATTTCGATGAGTACGACGAGCAAGACAATGGTGGGGGCGGTTACGGGACGGGTCGCAGTAGGCTGAACTATGGGAATTTCTACAAGCAATATCTGGAATCTCTGCCCGGGTTTGAAGTGGGTGTGACAATAAAGAATCTGGCGGAGGCAGACGAAACTGCCATAGGCACAAAATGGCAAGCTTCAGATATTGAATACATGATAGAGGAAGGTGACATTGAGAAGGTAGATCTCGTGATGCTTTCGGCCGGTGGTAATGATATTAATTTTTATGACATGGTGCAAGCCTGCCTCAAGCAGCCTCACGACATAGCTGCTCTTCAGTCATGGTTTTCCCCGGAGGCTTACGCTTCTTGGGCAAGGGATTATATGTCAACATACCTGTTCCAAGAGCCGAATTGGTCTGAATGTCAGCAATTGATCACTGAAGCTGCTGGTGGAGAGGTCTTCTTGGTCGATGATAATCGAGGTCATGGCGACACGTTTGCGGTCACGGAAGCAAGTGACGAAGAATACTATTTCGCTGATATCGAGTACGCGATGGAAAACACTGAGGAGATCTTTATTGAACTGGAAGCGCAGGGAGTCACTGAAGCCATTGTGATGGGTTACCCGCGGCTGTTAACTGAGTGCGCTCAGCGCGAGGGTGA
>JAISGZ010000204.1 GCA_031262845.1 Propionibacteriaceae bacterium
CAGGTCAGCGCCGTTGGCACCAGGTCGCGGGGTACGAACACCTCCCAACCACCCAGCTCCGCCGCTTGTTGGGCCAACCCACCTGACCGGACGACGAGGTCAGGAACTGCCACACCTGCCATTGGGTCGTGCTCTCCAGCAGCCGGGACCGGACCGGTAATGTCACGGTCAGATTCTCCACGCAGGTCACGCCCAGCGATTGCCAGATCACGTTCGGAGACGACACCAACCGCCAACCACATCACGGCCACGTCCGGCCGCAAGTCCACGCTCACACCAGCCGCTTGCTCAACCCTCAGCCGCGCCGCCAAAGCCGCACCGCCCCCAGGTTCGGCCCAGTACCACCGCACTGCCCCCGCCGGTCCCGTCACCGTGACCACCTCACGGTTCGACAGATCAACCACCGCGTCACCGTGCTCCAAACGCCGCTGCTCCCCCAGCGGGTCACCGTAATGCCAAGCCAAACCGGTATCAGGACCAGTTGTCAGTAACACAGCCGACGACCGGGCGGCGCTCTCAGCCATCTTCGTCACTCCAGCGATCACTGCGGAACGGCCCGAACAACCACGCCACCTCGGTCTCGCCGAACCTCGACTCGGCAACCACGGCGCTCCACACCAAGTCGGCCATCCCCGCCACAGAAACCTCAGCCAGGCTCATCGGTTCGACTCACAGCGTCGGCGCACGCCCCAAGCGGGCCCACAGATAGGGCTGAACTTCGGTCTCGGCCGTCCCCCGGTCCCAGGTGAATAGAAGGTCCTGTTCGACGTTGCCATAAAGCCGCTGGCTACCCGTAACCGCGACGTCGGCGCTCACGGTTCTGAGCACGGCGTCGGTCGTCAACTCAATTTTGGCACCGTCGATCCGGCCGTAGTAAAGCTCGGCCACACCTTCCGGCTGGGCCACGACCAGTTCGACCTCGCCGTTGGCGCCGGGCCGCCAGAAGCCGGCTTCCGAGGTCACGGGCCGGACCGGCCGGCCGTCGTCATCAATTTCGAATAACTGCATGAAGTAGTGCAACCACGGTTGCCCAACCTGGCTGATGTCGATCGTGGCGGCGTAGGTAAAAGGCGTGCCATCGGCCTGCTGGCCGTTACCGCCACCTTCCCAGTGTCCGATCAGCCAGGCCAACGGCATCAGCGCCGGGTCGAGGTTGGAAGGGATGTCGAATGCCATGGGTCACTTCCCGAGTCGAAATCTGTCAGCCGGTGGGTCGTTGGGGTCAGCCCCGAGCGGCGGCCATCAACCGCCACAGCAGCACCAGGAGCAGCACGCCGATCAGGACGACGGCCACGATCAGAATCCACCAGCCAACAACTGCCACGGCTGCCATGCTACTTCGTGGCCGGCCAATTCAGCGGTTGCCACCACGCTCATTCACCAACCCTCCACCGACCGGCAAAGGCCTCCGTGACCTCACGCGAGCGTCACCGAACAGGTCGGCTGGCGCCTCATTCACCAAACACTGCGCCAACCGGCAAAGGCCTCCGTGACCTCGCAAGGGCGTCACCGGCCAGGTCGGCTAGCGCCTCATTCACCGACACTGCGGCGCCCGGCGAAGGCCCGGCCCAAGGTGATTTCGTCGGCGTATTCGAGATCGCCGCCGACCGGCAGACCTGACGCCAGCCGGGAGACCGTCAACCCCAGTGGGCCAAGCAGCCGGGCCAGATAGGTCGCCGTCACCTCACCTTCGGTGTTCGGGTTGGTCGCCACGATGATCTCGGTCACGGTGCCGTCGTCAAGCCGCTGAATCAACTCCCGGATGTGGAGATCACCGGGCCCACGGTTGTCGATCGGGCTGATGGCCCCGCCCAAGACGTGATAGAGCCCCCGGTACTCCCGAGTCCGTTCGACCGCGACCACGTCTTTCGACTCCTCGACGACACAGATTTGATGCCGGTCACGGCGGGCGTCACGGCAAATCCGGCAGGTTTCATCCTCCGTGACGTTGAAACAGACCTGGCAGAAGCGGACCGATCGTTTGGCTGTCACGATGGCGTCGGCCAGGCTCTTGACCTCGGCCGGGTCGGCGTCGAGTAGGTAGAAGGCGATCCGCTGGGCGCTCTTGGGCCCGATACCGGGCAGCCGGGATAGTTCCCCGATCAGGTCCTGAATCGGCCCTTCGAACACGTCACGTCCTTTCTCACGGCGGCGCTGGATCTATCCCGCCCGAAACCCGTGCCAGGCCCGGGAGTTCTTCAGCCGTCTCCCCAGCACCAGTTTCACGACCTCGCCGCGGCCGTCTCCGCCCCGGATCTGACCTCATTCCAGCCCCGGTCAGCCGGCTCCAGTCTGAGGTGATGGTCGAGACTGACCGCACTTCACCTTAACGAACCAAGCGGCCTGCGCGAAGGTCCCGACGCCGTCGGCTTGGCGTGACGTCAGGGGCGGCTGGTCTGGGATACACTGCCTCCGGCCTGTCGCATTGTTTTCGTTACAGGCTTTGGGTCAGCACCATCGAGGAGTGACGCGTGGACCTGCGGGAGTTTTTGGGGACTTTACTGAGACATTGGCTAACCATTGTCCTGTGCATTGTGGTCGCCATGGTGGCCTCGATCGGCGTGACCTTGCTGATGACCCCCCAATACAAGTCGTCTTCGGTGCTCTACGTCATGGCCCGAACACCCGGCGCCCAGGGCACCAGTGATGTCCTCCAAGGCAGCAACTACGCCCGCCAGGCCGTGCTCAGCTACGTCCAGGTGATCGGCGACGCCATCGTCCTCGACCCGGTCATCGCCCGCTTGGGCTTGGATATGACCGCCGCTGAATTGTCCAGCCACGTGACCGCCACGTCGCCCACCAACACCGTCATCATCAACATCACGGCCACCGATGATTCGCCGACCCTGGCGGCCGATATCGCCAACGCCGTGGCTCAGTCCCTCGCCACCGTGATCATGGACGAGTTGGAGAAGACTTCGGCCGATACCACCGAGTTGGTCAAGGTCACCCAAACTCAACAGGCCATCGTGCCGACCTCCCCGTCGAGCCCGAATCTGGTCCTCAACTTGGCGATCGGCTTGGTGGCGGGCTTGGCCCTCGGTATCGGTTTGGCCTGGCTGCGGTCGGTCC
>JAISGZ010000209.1 GCA_031262845.1 Propionibacteriaceae bacterium
GTGAAACGCCATGACACGTCGGATGTATAACGGGCAAGATGTCTGCGTCAGTTTTGACGCCAGCTTGTGTATTCACGCGGCGGCTTGTGTCCGAGGTTTACCCGAAGTTTTCAACACCCAACGCAAGCCGTGGATTTTGCCCGACGCGGCCGATCCCCAAGATGTCGCCATGGTCGTGCGTCGTTGCCCGACCGGGGCACTGGAATACGGGCCCGGCCAGGAACGGACGGTGGTGGCGCCGGAAGTGCCGGATACGCCGACCACCGTGGCCCTGATCCCCGATCAACCGTTGACCGTGCGCGGTGATCTGACGATCATCACGCCGGACGGGACGTCGGTTCATCAGGACCGGGCGACGTTCTGCCGCTGTGGGAAGACGAAGAACGCCCCCTACTGCGACTTATCTCACTTAGAGCCCTGACTAGTTCGCCCGGCTCACGGGCAAGAGCGCTGTTTCAGCGCAGGGCAATCGTGACGTTGGCGGTCGACCCGGCCAGCAAGGTGGCAGTGGCTTCGGACACTTCAACCAAGGCATAGGCCGACTGGCCGCCGCCGAATAGCCCACCGGAGGCCGGTGTTGGCAGGCCCACCACCACAACGTCATCAACCACAGTGGTCTGGCCATAGCCATCGCTGATGATGAGAGCGATCAGCGAACCCGGTTGTAACAAGTCGACCAACTCGGCTTGGGTCAGCGGAATGGGGAGAACCAACCGGCCGGCGGCGGCTTGAGAAGTCGCTCGTAAAAGAGCCTCCTTAGTCACGATGTCGCCTTTCGGCAGAGCACCGGAGACAGTTTGCCCGACCACTTGGTCAATCTGGTTGATCGCTCCTTCGGGCACGTATTGGGCCGGCATCGCGGTCAGGGTCAGATCGTTTTCGGTCAAGGCCTGGCCGCTGGGAACTCGGTGAACAACAGTCACCACATCGACCAAATTGTCATCATGGCCAGTCATCAAGCTGGCCAAGGCGCCGACCGCGACCATGGCCGCGACCGCGGCAACGAGCCGGCGATGAGCCGTTAACCAGCGGGTCAGGGAAGTTAGAACAGGGGATCTCACACCCGGACTATGGGCTCAAAAAGGCGCTCTGAGTCGTTTATCCACAGTTCAATTGTGGGTTGGGCAGTTGTCCACAGACAAGACTGGGGCCCGCGTTCTCAAACACCCATGAGCGGCCTGAGCGGATCAGCTCCTAGACGGCTGGCGCTGGTGTCTTGGCCGGCGTACTGGATGAGGCGCTGGTCGAGCTACTGGCCGCTGAATCACTGGCTTTCGACTCGGCCTTGGGGGCGGATGAGGTCTCATTGGCGGGGCTGGAATTGGCCCCTGACGGACTCGCCGCCGAATCGGCGCTGACCTTGTCACCGCTGGTTTGAGTGGCGCCCTTGGTGCGGTTATCAGTGGCGTAGAAGCCGGAGCCCTTGAAGACGACTCCGACCGCCGAAAAGACTTTCCGCAACCGGCCTTGACAGCTGGGGCATTCGGTCAGAGTCGGATCGGTCATGCGCTGAACGATTTCCAGGTCGGCTGCGCAGTCCTTGCAGTGATACTGATACGTGGGCACGGAGTGGCACTCTACCTCATCGAGTGCTAAAACCGGTACGACTGCCAAAGTCCCAAGGGCTGCCATCGGCCCGGTGACAATCGATCCAACCGGACTCCGTGATGATGGCGTCGACCAGTTGATCCCACGGTTCGGCGGGCAACCGCTCGACCACTTCGTCGGCGTTCAGCAGTAGCCAACGGGGGGTACTGGTTGGCGCCCAGGTCAGGGCTCGGTCGTACCAGCCACCGCCAGTCCCCAAGCGGTCACCGCGGCGCGTCCCACCCCACCCGGGCAGCAAGATCACGGCCGCCTCGGCCAGAGCTTGTGGCCCCAAGGTCGGAGCGGTCAGTGAATCACCTTGGAGAGTCCCGTACCGGGATTGTCGGGCTGGCGATCCCAAGGAAGCAACTGTCGGTGAAGCTGAGCCGGGCTGCGACTGGGGCCCAGGGGACTGGCCGGGGTCGCCCGACCGGCCTAGCCGAACAGTCCAGTCAGGCTGCCGGTTGCTGGTCGGGCGGCGTTGGAGGGAGCTTGTCCCAAGTCGGGCTGGGCCGACGGTCGGGAGTAAGACTCGACAGTGCCAGCGGTCGAGTTGGTCGATGATAGCGGCCGTGTCCGGCTCCGGTTGGACAGCGTCATAAGCCGCGATCGTGACCGGCTGGGCCGAGTCGGTGGCGGGATGATCGGTCAGCCAAGCTTGGAAGGCCGCCAACGCCACCGCGGTCCGGGCGTCGTCACGCTGTTGCCGGACGGCTGCCGGGAGCGCTGCCCGCTGAGCCCGCAAGCGTTGCCTCAAGGCGGTTTTCAGATCTGCTGCCACAACCCTAATCATGGCCTGTCAACGAACTTCCGGCATCGGCTGACACACCCGGGGAATGGGGCCGGTGTGGTCGTGGGCTGGCTTATCGTTAGTGCCATGTCACTGTTTTCCCGCAAACCCGTGGAAGAGGTTGAACCGGCCCCTGAACCTCGCCAATTCCCGATTCCCCGGCCTGCGGTCCGGGCCGATGGACTGCGCGATTTCGATCAACAGCGCGATTTCGTGCTCGATCTGCTGACACCGTTGGCCCCCTTCGGCGTCGCCCTCCTCGACGCCGTCGGTCTGACGCTCAATGAATCGATCACGGCCGAACAGAATCTGCCCGGCTCCGGTGTCAAAGTCGGCGATGTGCTGGTGGCCAAAGGCACTCGGATCGAACCCCGGCTGGTCGGCCTGTTGGCTGGGGTCGGAATCACCAAGGTCATGACCCGGCCGAAACCGCGGATCGTCGTCATTCCGGTCGGCCGGCCCAGCCAGGCTCTGGCCGGCGGTCAAGATCTCGTCAGTTATCTGGTGGCGGCGCAACTCCAAGACCTCGGGGCTCAGCTGTTCCACGTCCCCGGAACGGCCTACGACGAAGATGAACTGACGGAATTGATTTCCGATCAGTTGATCCGGGCCGATCTCATCATCACGACCGGTGGTTTCGCCGATGACGAAGTCAACGTCGGGGCGGTCTTGGAGCGGATCGGACTGGCCGATCTGACCGAGGCCGCGATCTCACCCGGTCGTCAGCAAGGCGTCGCTCTGGTCGGTGATGATGACGTACCGCTGTTGGCTTTGCCTTCGGATCCGGTGGCGGCCCACATTCTGTTGATGACGCTGGTGGTGCCGGCGGTGCGGCAGTTGATGGGCGTCGAGCAGGTCCGGCCAGCAACTCGGCGGGCGCGTGTGACCCAGCCGGTTTCCGTCACGCCCGGCTTGCTAACCGCCGCCCACGTCGTCGTCGATGAGGCCGATACGTTATCTTTCCGAGGACGGCGCCAAGGCATCGACGCTCTGATGGCGATCACGCGGGCTAATGGCATCGCGTTGTTGTTGTCACCCGATGGTCAGATCACCATTGGGTCATGGGTCGATTACATTCCGTTGACCAGCTGAGTCCAACTGACCGCCGGCGTGGCGTTGTCTCAGGCGAGAGGAGACCCCGGTGATCGGTCTGCAATTAGCGCTACCGGCGGAGGCGGCCAGTCTGCTGGCGGATATCGAACAACCACGCCGTGAGAGTCGGTGGGGTCAGTCGCTGACCTGGGGCCGATTAGCTGGACAAGACGTGGTCCTGACTTTGTCGGGAGTGGGCAAGGTGGCAGCTGCCACGACCACGGCGATGCTGGCCCAGTTGGACGTGTCACTGATCTTGGTGGCGGGAACTTCGGGTGGGCTGGCCGTTGGGGTCGAGCCGGGCGATGTCCTGATCGCCACCGAAT
>JAISGZ010000232.1 GCA_031262845.1 Propionibacteriaceae bacterium
ACTCGACCAACTCAGCGATGACTCCTGGAACACCCGGTTGAACACCCCCCTGGGTCCGCTTCCGGCCGCCGTCTTGGTGCTGGCCCGGCTGAACGAAGTCGCCCTCCACCACGTCGATCTCGACTTAGGCCGCAAACTCAGTGACCTCGACCCGGCGCTGACGGCGCTGCTCCTGACCTGGAACGCCCGACGGCTCAGCCCTCGGCTACGTCACTACCGGCTTCATCTGATGGCTGATGAGGGGGTTGACCTGACCCTTGGCGACGGCGACTGGACGGCCGAGGTCCGGGGTTCACAAGCCAGCTTGCTCGGTTGGATCACCGGCCGGCGTGACAGTACGGCCGTACTCGGGGCAGAAGCGATCGATCTCGGTGGGCCGGTCTAGGACGTAGCCGCACCGAGAATTTCGGCTTCGGAAAAAACGTATTGGTTAACGTTTTCGAGGCACCAAGTAGGGCACTGAGCGCGATGTCGTCGTCACCGGCAGGCCGACTCCCGGCTTCTCCTCCGCCTTGCCGACCACCCCAGCGGCAACCACGAATCACAGGCTCGTGAAGGCCTGACAGAACTCTCGGTTCACCGCATCCCCTCGACCAGGCTGCGCAGCTCCTTCTTCAACTCCACCACTTCATCGCGTAGCCGGGCGGCGACTTCGAACTGAAGTTCGGCCGCGGCGGCGTGCATCTGGGCGGTCACCTGTTCGATCAGATCCGCCAACTCGGCTTGGGCCTGCGGCACCGGCCGCTTCGACGGTCCAGGGTCTGAGCTAATCCCCCGGCTGCGGCGGCCGGTCAGGCTGGCGGTGTCGGCATCTTCGCGGGCCAGCATCTCCGTGATGTCAGCGATCTTCTTCCGTAACGGCTGGGGATCAATACCGTGGGCCGTGTTGTAAGCCACTTGCTTGGCCCGCCGCCGGTTGGTCTCGTCAATCGCTTTATTCATCGAGGCCGTAATCGTGTCGGCGTACATATGGACCTGGCCGGAAACGTTCCGGGCGGCTCGGCCGATGGTCTGAATCAGCGATCGCTCCGACCGCAAAAAGCCCTCCTTGTCGGCGTCAAGAATCGCCACCAGCGTGACTTCGGGCAGGTCGAGACCCTCGCGCAACAAGTTGATTCCGACCAAGACGTCGTACTCCCCCAGCCGCAGTTGCCGGAGCAAATCAAGCCGGGCCAAGGTGTCGATATCGGAGTGGAGATAACGGGCCCGGATACCGTTGGCGACCAAGTATTCCGTCAGGTCTTCGGCCATCTTTTTCGTCAGAGTCGTGACCAAGACGCGCTCATCGACGGCCGCCCGCTGTTTGGCTTCCGCCATCAAATCATCAATCTGGCCGGTGGTCGGCTTGACCACGATTTCGGGATCGACCAACCCGGTCGGCCGGATCAGCAACTCGACTGGTGGACCGGATTTCGCCAGTTCGTAATCACCCGGGGTCGCCGACAGATAAATGGTCTGGCCGATCCGGTCAACGAATTCTTCCCAGCGCAAGGGCCGGTTATCGACTGCTGACGGCAAGCGGAAACCATGTTCGACCAGGGTCCGTTTGCGGGACCGGTCGCCCTCATACATGGCGCCGATCTGCGGCACCGTGACGTGTGATTCGTCGATTACCAAGACGAAATCTTCGGGAAAATAGTCGAGCAGGCAATGGGGCGGGCTACCGGCCGGCCGACCGTCGATGTGGCGGGAGTAATTCTCAATCCCGGAACAAGTCCCAATTTGACGGATCATTTCAAGGTCATACCGGGTCCGCATTTCCAGCCGTTGAGCCTCCAGCAATTTGTTCTCTTGCTGGAGTTCGGCCAACCGCTCGTCAAGTTCGCGCTCAATATCGACCAGGGCCCGTTCCATCCGTTCCGGACTAGCCGTGTAGTGCGTGGCCGGGAAGATATGCATAACCTCGTCAAGTGACACAACTTCACCGGTCAGTGGGTTGAGCGTCGACAAACGGTCGATTTCTTCGCCGAAAAACTCGACCCGCCAAGCCGTCTCCTCGTACATCGGGAAGACCTCGACCGTGTCGCCGCGAGCCCGAAAAGTTCCCCGGGTCCCCGCCAGATCGTTCCGGGCGTATTGAATATCGACCAGTCGGCGCAACAACTGGTCCCGCCCGAAGGCCTGGCCAACCTGGAGTTGAATCGCCCGGTCGAGGTATTCCTCAGGCGTTCCCAAGCCATAAATCGCCGACACCGTCGCCACCACCAAGACATCCCGCCGCGTCAACAGCGAATAAGTCGCCTTATGTCGTAACCGCTCGACCTCTTCGTTGAGCGAGGCGTCCTTTTCGATGTACGTATCGGTCTGGGGGATATAGGCCTCGGGCTGGTAATAGTCGTAGTAGGAGACAAAATACTCGACCGCGTTATCGGGAAAGAAGGACCGCAGTTCCTGGGCGAATTGGGCCGCCAGCGTCTTATTCGGCTGCATGATCAACATCGGCCGCTGCAATCGCTCGGCCAGCCAGGCCACAGTCGCCGTCTTGCCGGTCCCCGTCGCACCGAGCAAAACGACATCATTCTCACCGGCGGTCACCCGCTGCTCCAAGGTATCGATCGCCTCCGGCTGATCCCCCGAGGGCGCGAAATCAGCCACCACATGAAAAGGCGCGACTCGTCGTCGCAGCTCCACCATCCCAGACATAGCCGTCAGCTTAGTGACGCCCTCTGACATTGGCCGGCCGGCGTGAACCGTTGTTGACGACCGGGACGTCGCCGGGATCCGACCAGCGCCCGGGACCACCGGTCTCGGCGCGACAGGCCACTAGTTGGGTCGACAACGAAAAACCGGTTCGGGTCCGCCCACAACAGGAGCGGACCCGAACCGGTTATTTCAACCGTTGAAGGGTTCAGTTCTCAGTGCATATGAGGAGCGGCGGCTGGCGCCTCGTCCTCATCGGCCGGCTTCTCCACCACCAGGGTTTCGGTCGTCAGCAGCAAGGCCGCGATCGAAGCCGCGTTGGCCAGCGCCGACCGAGTCACCTTGACCGGATCCGAGACCCCGGCGCCCAGCAGGTCGCCGTACTCATCGGTGGCCGCGTTGTAGCCCTGGCCAGGCTTCATCTCCTGAACTTTGGAGACGATCACGTAACCCGGCTGACCACCGTTTTCGGCAATCCAGCGGAGTGGCTCGACGACGGCCCGGGCCACAATGTTGACGCCGGCTTTCTCGTCGCCGTCCAGCCCCAGGCCACCTTCCAGCACCTTGGCGGCGTGAACCAGAGCCGATCCGCCACCGGCCACGATGCCTTCTTCGATCGCCGCCCGAGTCGCTGACACAGCGTCCTCGATGCGATGCTTCTTTTCCTTGAGCTCGACCTCGGTGGCAGCGCCGACCTTGATGACACAAACGCCACCGGCCAGCTTGGCGACCCGCTCTTGGAGCTTTTCGCGATCCCAGTCGGAATCGGTCCGGTCGATTTCGGCCCGCAGCTGAGCCACCCGGGCGGTCACGTCGGCCGACTGGCCAGCGCCATCGACGATCGTGGTGTTGTCCTTGGTCACGACGACCCGCCGCGCCCGGCCCAGCACCTCGAGGCCAACCTGGTCGAGCTTCAAGCCAATTTCTGGCGAGACGACCTGGCCACCGGTCAGAATGGCGATGTCCTCGAGCATCGCCTTGCGCCGGTCACCGAAGGCCGGAGCCTTGACCGCGACCGACTTGAATGTGCCCTTGAGCTTGTTGACGATCAGGGTCGACAGGGCTTCGCCGTCAACGTCCTCGGCCACGATGAACAGTGAGCCGCCAACGCCGATGACCTTCTCCAACAACGGCAACAGATCGCTCATCGACGAAATCTTGCCGGAGTGGAGCAGGATGTACGGATCGTCGTAGACGACCTCCATCCGCTCCGGATCGGTCACGAAGTAGGCCGAAATGTAGCCCTTGTCGAACTGCATGCCCTCGGTGAATTCGAGTTCAGTACCGAAGGTCTGCGACTCGTCGACGGTGATGACACCGTCTTTGCCGACTTTGTCGAAGGCTTCCGCGATCAACCGGCCGATTTCCGGGTCACGGCTGGAGACCGTGGCCACGTTGGCCATGTCGGCCGTCGTCTCGACCGGCCGGGCCAACTTGGCCAATTCGGCGTCGATCGCGCTGACGGCCTGTTCGATGCCACGCTTGAGGCCGACCGGGTTGGCTTGAGAAGCCACCGCCCGCAGGCCTTCGTGGACCATGGCTTGAGCCAGCACGGTAGCCGTGGTCGTGCCGTCACCGGCGACATCGTTCGTCTTGGTGGCCACTTCTTTGGCCAATTGAGCGCCCAAGTTCTCGTACGGGTCGGTCAGATCGACCTCTTTGGCGACGGTGACACCGTCGTTCGTGATCGTCGGCGCGCCCCACTTCTTGTCGATCACGACGTAACGGCCTTTCGGGCCGAGCGTCACTTTGACCGTGTTGGCCAGCGTGTCGACGCCACGTTCCAGCGAACGCCGGGCGTCTTCGTCAAATTGCAGAATTTTCGGCATCAATTACCTCACTTGACGACGACGGCGAGAATGTCGCGGGCGTTCAACAGCAGGTATTCATTGCCGTCGTACTTGACTTCCGTACCGCCGTACTTGGAGAAGATGACTGTGTCACCGGCGGCCAGGTCAAGCGGCACCCGCTTGCCATTGTCATCGGTACGGCCAGGACCGGTCGCGACGACCTTGCCCTCTTGCGGCTTCTCCTGAGCGGTGTCGGGGATTACCAAACCCGACGCGGTCATCTGTTCGGCTTCCAACGGCTGGACGAGGACTCGGTCCTCGAGCGGCTTGATCGTGACTGCCACGACAAAACCCCTTTCATGTCTTGCGGCCGACTTCAAGCCGGCCTTCAATTCTCGACAGGATGCTGCGATGTCGTCGCGGTGCCATTGCAGCGCTGGCAAACTCAGGCTGAGAGTGCCAACCCGAAATCTATACCTGTCGTTAGCACTCAAGCAAACCGAGTGCTAACAGCGCGTCGGCTGCCGACAGACGACGAGGACCACGGCGCCGGTCGGGCTGGGAGTGACGATGACTGTGGCCCGCTCCGGCCCTTTCAACCCTAAACGGCGGCGCCAACGGGCCGGATCCAAGCCCAACCCCCGAGTCTTGATCTCCAAGTGGCCGATGCCCCGCTGGCGAATCCAGGCCCGGACTTTCTTGTCGTCAAAAGGCAAAACCTCCAAGACCTCAAACCGTTGCGCCCACGGTGTCAGCCGATCAGCATCACCAGTCAAGTAGGCGATCTGATCGACCAGCCCATGGGCGGCCAATTGTTCGGCCAACGGCGCCAGCGCCCGGGCCCGGATAACCGCCGGGTCGGGCTCCCACAGGAAACGTCCCAGCGGCCCCGTCGCCGGTGCCGGTTGCCCGCCCGGCAGCGACCGTCCCGAAGGCAAGGAGACGGCCTGCCAACTGGCCGCCCAGGTTGGCCCCCGCCACAGACTGAGCTCGACCAAGTCACCGTCGTGGCTGACCCAAGTGGCCTGCGTCGGAGCCGGGATCAGGTGGTGTGGCAGCCCCGGTCCGAGTTTGACAACGACCGGGCCGACGGCGCTCGTCAAGGCCGCCGTCACTGTTGACCAGGCCGGTGACAGTTGATCGACTGACCAACTGGGGCCGGCCGCCGAGCGACGGGCCGGATCAAGGTAAAGCGCTTGGTCCGGTTGCTGGGTCAGATGGGTTAAGTCATCGAGTTGGCAG